>JAYTJI010000268.1:0-2658 GCA_043731245.1 Methylococcaceae bacterium
GCTAGACGTTTCATTTCTCTTCGTCCCAAAGTTACAGTATCTAAAATTAAGCCGCAAAAAAAACTCAGAAAGGCTAATAAGATTAACCCCATTGACAATATAGCTGTCGGAAATCTGGGCACCATTCCGGTATCCATAAATGTTAGCATAATCGGCCAAGCCAAAATTAATGACATGGCAGTCAATACTAAAAATAATCCACCAAAAAAAGCCAATGGACGTTCTTCTCTTATCAAAACAGATATGGTCTTGAGTATGCGCAGCCCATCACGGTATGTTTGCAATTTGCTTTCTGAACCTTCCATCCGCTCACGGTAAAGTATTTCACATTCTTTTACAGGCATGCGTAACTCCATTGCATGAATAGTGAGTTCCGTCTCAATTTCAAAACCTCTCGCCATTGCAGGAAAGGTTTTAACAAATCGCCTTGAGAACACTCGGTAGCCGGACAACATATCATCAAAACGATTACCAAAAGTCGCCTTTACAATACCATTCAGTATACGATTTCCAATACGATGTCCGTTACGATATGCTAATTTATCACTAGTGACCCGGCGACCATTGATCATGTCGAGCTTTTCATTTACCAACAACTCAATCAGTTCAGGTGTGCCTGAGATGTCATAGGTAGCATCTCCATCGACCATAATATATATATCCGCCTCCACATCAGCGAACATTCTTCGGACAACATTACCTTTTCCTTGTTGATACTCGCTTCGTACTGTTGCCCCTGCATCCATTGCTATTTTATAGGTATCATCTGAAGAATTATTGTCATAAACATAAACTTTAGCGTAAGGCACAACTTCGTGAAATTCTTCCACAACTTTTGCTATCGAAATTGCTTCGTTATAGCAGGGAATAAGAACAGCGATTGATAAATCCAGTATATTCATAAAATACCCTTAAAAGATAGAATAAATAGTGAGGTTAATTATAGCTGGCACTCTTCAGTGATGAAGCTAATTAATCTCTGAAGCATTAAAATAATCGTGACTATTCAGCGCAATCCAAAATTTTCCTCATCGCAACATTCTTCCTCAAGTGAGATGAAATGTAGTTTAGAGGCATTTAATTACAAAAATACGAAATGGTTATAAATTATAAATAAGCAACAAAAAATTACCTGATTATAAAGATGCTTCAGCTAAGCTAAAATATCGTCATCTCGGCAGGGATTGCCGAGATCCAGAAGCCACGGATGGCAAGCGATGAACACATCCCTGTGGCCTGGATTCCGGCAGTCCATGCCGGAATGACGTTGTTGCTGAAGCATCTTTATAATCAGGATTCTTTTAAACCATTCTTTTATTCTACCGTATCCCGATAAATCGAAATTCCCTTCTTCTGCAACATGGGTATAAGCATACAAAGCAATATCTGCAATACTATACTGACCACCAACAAAATAACTGTTGTTTGCTAAATGTTGCTCCATTACATCAAGTGCAGCGTATCCAGCTTTCATTTTTACTGCCAGCTGTTCTTTATAATCATCTTCAGCCTTAAGTATTGAAACCCAATATCGTGGGGTTGCAATATTAGGCTCATGACTAAATTGCTCGAAGAACATCCACTGTAAAACGAGGGCTTGCTCATAATTGTCTTCAGGTAGAAAGCTAGTATTTGCAGCCAAATACCATAAAATCGCATTAGACTCTGCAATACACTTCCCATCATGAAATAGAACAGGCGTGCGGCCATTAGGGTTAATTTTTAGAAACTCCGGTGTACGTGATTCTTTATTTAGAATATTAACATTGACTCTTTCATATTCAATGCCTAATTGATTAAGCAACAGACGGATTTTGTAGCAGTTCCCTGATGGTAAAAAGTCATAGAGTTTGTACATTTTTCTCAATTCCTGTGAATACGAGTTAAAAATAAACGACATTTAACCCATTGATTTCTTTAATTGATAGGTTAAATTCTGTTGGACTGGAAGCCGTTTGATTACGGCACTTTGGACAGGTCATGTTATTTTAAATACATGACCTGTCCAAAGTGCCTAATCAACCTTTACCCTGGAAAACACTTGCCAAAAGCAATCAGTAACTTTAACGGGCCGCGAAGGCGTATTTTGCCTAGCAGCAATGCCCAAACAATAAACCGTTCTTTTTTTAAAAATCCCAGCCACGTTTTTGCATCGGCAATAATGTGCAGATCCGGTTTGCTAATATGCCCTTCATCATCACTAATCTGTTGATAAATAACAACAATCGTTGCCTGCCGCTGCTCATCACCGGTGAAAGTGAAATGATAGACAGCATTAAGTCCAACAGATTTGTTAGGCTGAAAGTTTAGTTTTACGCCTCTTAGAAAACCTGCAATGGTGCTTGCCCGCAGACTGTTGCCGACGTACTTTATGCGCTTTTGCGGGAAGCGCTTAATCACATGCTCCGCCGCATCGGAGTTTTTCAGTACATAAATTGTTTCTGCCTTGGCTTGTAGCGGACGCACCGTTTCTTTCAGATGTGCTTTTTTATCGGTCAGATAGAGACCGATAACATCTTCACCCGCCGGACAGACTGACAAACAATAAGCCGCCTTGTAATTAGTGCCTGACCGAAAACGCGACCTTCCAACCGGCCCCTCATTTTTGTCGGCATTCCATCGCCGCCCGACCCCCTGTTTTTCTGAAAAACTGCCTTT
>JAYTJI010000269.1:0-8001 GCA_043731245.1 Methylococcaceae bacterium
TGAACGCGCCGTCGCTGCGGCTAATTGGGCGTCAACCTGTGCTTGTTCCGCCAGTTGCCGGGCGAGCACATAATCTTCCGCTGCCATTGCCCGCTCGGCCGCATCCATCTTATCCATCGCAGACTTGAGCTGTACCGGAGCAAACTCATTGCCCCCGGCGCTGGTTGCATTGCTTACTGCAACCTTGGATACAGCCATCTGTTCTGTAGGCGGCATGCCAGCGCAACCCGCCATAAGGAGTGCAGCAGCTAAGCTCAAGCCGAAGTTGCACAATAGTTGATGCGATCTGGTTTGGTGTAATTTTTTCATGATTTTTTATCCATTGAGTTAAACGTCGAACGCAAACGCCGCAATGAATAATATTGCGAATGCAACGATTGCCATTTTCTATCTCGAAATCAGGATGGGGCTATTGGAAAACAACCGCTTCTGAGAACTTAGTGCTGATTAGATTACTTTTTACAGGCGTTCACAGTGCGCTAGCGTACATAAGCATTAAACAAGCGAAGAATTGAATGTTGATAATCACATAGAGCCAATACAGCAGCAAATGTGTCGCTGGCTGTTGTTGGCAGTTGATCGATTGCCTACGCAAGAATTGGTTATTACACAGGAATTGATTGCCATCATGCTCGGAGTTAGCCGCGAAGGCATCACGGAAGCCGCCGGGAATTTACAGCGTGCCGGTTTGGTTAGTTATCGCCGTGGTCACATTACGGTACTTGACCGGCCGGGATTGAAAGCCAGCACATGTGAATGCTATTACGTAGTAAAAAAAGAATTTCAGCGCTTGCAACCACGGGAGAATAACTATGGCAACTGCTTACTTACCCCTTATAAAAAGGGCTTGAACGATTATCCTTCCAGAAACACTAATAGCGACCATTCACTCATGACCCACAACCCCGCGAAAACACGCCGCTGCTTTGGGTAAACGGTCTTTACAGCATCAAATGCGACGATCTATCCCCGTCCGGGGTTGCACTACACCGCGACTGACAGCTAAAACCGGCACGAGAAGTTTTCAATGTGCCAGGTTTTCGCTATCGTTGCAATCCAGCCAGCGGCTTTTACAGTTATCAACAATTGAGCGGTGAGAGTGCCTAAAATATGTCATGCTTATCTAAATAAATGATCTATATTGACGTATAGTGCAATCACCACCGATGTTATATCGACCTATTATGGATATTTTTCTATGGAAACGAGTGACTTGCTGCGGCATCAGATAATCAAAAATCTCATGCCACAGCACGCCGAAAAAGTTGCGGACACCGCAATTAGCTTATGGGAGCTTATGGCGACCCAAATCATTTCTATTGTCGGCAAAGGGGGATTTAATTCACTTTACGCGAGAAGTGTATTCCTTACTCGGGCAACATTTCCTTGGCTTGGGGTCGATTTCCTGTCTTCACCGGCTGATCTGCTACTTGCGGAATTAAAAATGAGCTTTAAAGGACAACCCCCTACGCAAATCAGAGAAGCAAACAGTCTGCTACTGATCACCTTCACCGATATTCTGGCCTCGTTAATTGGCGAGCAGTTAACTACCAGTATTTTACGTTCGGCTTGGGGCAATGATGCTTCGATGAGAGCCGACAAGGAGTTCAAACATGAATAACAAAGTAAGCATACGTCGCCTGAAAACGGGTGTACCCGGCTTGGATAACCTGTTGGGCGGAGGATTGCCGGAATTCTCGTTTAACTTGATTGCAGGTACGCCGGGCAGCGGAAAAACAACGCTCGCTAACCAGATTATGTTTTCCTTGGCAAACCCAAGTAATCGGGCATTGTTCTTCACCGTGCTTGGAGAACCCGCCTTGAAAATGCTCCGCTATCAACAGCAATTTCCATTTTTTGATCTGGCTAAAGTCAATGATTCCATTCGCTTCGTCAACCTATCGGCTGACTTGGTAGAAGGCAATTTTGACAGCGTATTGGCACGTATAGCCGAAGAAGTAAAAGGCTATGCGCCCAGCCTGGTATTTGTTGATTCATTTCGATCTGTCGTGCAGTCAGCGAAGCAGGGGGAGCAAGGTGCGTTAGAGCTACAAAAATTTGTGCAGCAACTGGGTATGCAAATGACCAGCTGGCTGGCAACCACCTTTTTAATCGGCGAATATTTGACCACAGAATCAGAGTCAAGCGCTATTTTTACCGTGGCGGATGGCATTATCTGGCTTTCACAAAATTTGCACCGCAATTCAATGGTGCGCAAGATGCAGGTGGCCAAAATACGCGGTCAAGCCCAGGCACCCGGTTTGCATACGTTCCGCATTACTGATGAAGGCATCCAGGTTTTCCCTCGTGCAATTATCAAACAGGTCACAGCGGTTGAGTCAGAAATCAGGGCATCCATTGAAGAGCAACGTGTCCCGATGGGAATACTTGGACTGGATGAAATGTTAGGCGGCGGCTTACCCGCTGGCTATTCGATACTTTTGGTCGGCCCATCCGGTTGTGGAAAAACCGTCTTTGCGACAGAATTTCTTGCCGAAGGGGTGCGTAGAGGCGAAACCGGCGTGATTGCGGCGTTTGAGAAAAGCCCCAGTCAACTACTGGGTAATAAAAGGCTCTATTCTCTGGTTGAGGATGGACACGTTGGGGTGATCGAGACCCGTTCCCTGGATTTGTCGATTGATGAAACCTTGCATGATTTAATAAAAATGATTAACCGAATGCAGGCAAAGCGTGTCGTCATTGATTCCTTGTCTGGATTTGAGCTGGCACTGGCACCCGAATTCAGCGAAGATTTTCGCGGATCGCTGTACAGGATGATTGCCGAGCTGACGGAAATGGGGGTGACCATATTGATGACTTCAGAGCTTGAAGACCGCTACACCGATTTACGCTTTAGTCCCTTTGGGAGTGCTTTTCTCGCGGATGCCATTATCGTGCAGCGCTATATCGAAATCGCAGGCCAGTTCAAACGCGTCCTTTCGGTCGTCAAAGTCCGTGCCAGTGAACACAGCAAGGACATTAGATTGTTTGAGATTACCGACAAAGGCACCATTATTGGCGAAACTTTATCCGAGTACACCGGCATTATGTCGGGCCGGCCCACGGTCAGCCCTTAGCTAAAACGGCTAGGTGATATAGGGTGGTGATGAATACAAATGACAAAGATGGCGTGTCTGATAGCGATAACACAGATCAATCGGATGTGGCTGGTCAGCACAATGACGGTTTGCCAGCTGCTATCGATAAAAATAATACGCGCAAGGAAAACACTGCCATTGACGATGGAGTGACCGCCCTAAACCGGGAGGAACTGGTCACTGCACGAGAAGATGCAGCGCATTTGCACGAAGAGAAAGCCACCTCGCGTGAGCAGGAAATCCACGAGACAGAGGCGACACAGGCAGCGTCCGACAATCACATGCTTGTATTGCAGCAAGTGAACGCACGTCTGGTCATCGCGACCATTGAAGCACAAAAACTGGCCGAACTACTCCAAACGACTAAAGATCAGATGGAAATCGCAAAGTCTATGGCGGAAAAAGCCAACCTCGCCAAATCAGAATTCCTGTCCAACATGAGCCATGAACTGCGCACCCCGCTCAATGCCATTCTTGGTTTCGCGCAGTTGCTTGAGTCGGGATCACCCTTGCCAACCCCCCGCCAAAAAGCCAGCATTGATCAGATTCTTCAGGCCGGATGGTATCTGCTGGTGTTGGTTAATGAAATTCTCGATCTCGCTTCGATTGAGTCAGGCAAGCTGTCTTTGTCGCTGGAGCCCGTGTCGCTGAGCGAAGTGCTGAACGATTGCCAAGCCATGTTAGAACCGCAGGCGGAAAAAATCGGCGTCAGCCTGAATTTCCCTCAATCCGATATTCCCTGCTTTGCCCATGTCGACCGGACGCGGGTGAAGCAGGTTTTCATCAATCTACTGACTAACGCGATTAAATACAACCGTAAAGGTGGAAGGGTGGAAATAAAGTGCAGTGAGGGGAATACAGCTGAGCGTATCCGCGTCAGTATTCAAGACACGGGTATAGGCTTATCTGCGGAAAAATGCGCGCAGCTGTTCCAACCGTTCAATCGTCTCGGACAAGAGACAGGTGCCTAGCCAGGCACTGGCATCGGTTTGGTCGTGAGCAAACGGCTGATCGAATCGATGGACGGGGAAATAGGCGTGGAAAGCAGCGTCGGGGTAGGCAGCGTGTTCTGGATCGAACTGCCCCGTGATCATACTTCACAACCAACTATTGAGCCTATGGTACCCGCGAAACTTAAGTTGCAAGTTCAGGATAACGCGGCGTTGCAAACCATGCTTTATGTGGAAGACAATCCGGTCAACCAAATGCAAGTCAAGCAAATAATTAAGGATCAACTAAACTTATGTATGTTGTGCACCCGCGATGTTAATACCGGTATTGCACTTGCACGGGCACATCTCCCGGATATTATCTTGATGGACATCAATCTACCCGGCATCAACGGTTATAAAGTACTCGAAATTCTACAAGAAGATCCTTCAACAGCACACATACCCGTTATTGCGCTTAGTGCCAGTTCATCATCCGGTAATAACGGGAAGGGATTAAAGGCCGGATTTTTTCGTTACATCACCAAACCAATCAAGCGTAATGAACTGTTGGACGCGTTGGCTGATGCACTAAAACCTTCTGAAATAAAATTAAACAAGACCAGTGAAACCAAATAAATACCATGATTAGCGAACAACAAATTCTGCATGCCAATATTCTGATTGTTGATGATAAGCCATCGAATGTGCTGCTACTTAAGCAATTACTGCAAGACATCGGTTATGTTTCTATTACCTCAACAACCGACCCTACGGCAGTCTGTGAGCTGCATCGCCAAAACGGCTACGACCTGATTCTGCTTGATCTGCTAATGCCTGTAATGGATGGCTTCCAGGTGATGGACGGCCTTAAGAAAATCGAGACCACTGGCTATCTTCCGGTACTGGTGATCACTGCCCAACCGGGTCATAAGTTGCGGGCGCTTAGCGCAGGCGCGAAAGATTTTATTGCCAAACCGTTTGATCTGGTTGAAGTACGGACGCGTATCCATAACATGCTGGAAGTGCGGTTATTGTACAGAGAACTAAAGCATTACAATCAGACGCTGGAACTGAAAGTGCTGGAAAGAACTGCCGAACTGCGTGCCAGCGAAGCACGGTTTAAACGCCTGACGGAGCTGTCGTCGGATTGGTATTGGGAACAGGACGCAAACGGGCATTTCACTGAACTGTATGGCCCGGTGCTTGAAATGCTGGGAATGCCGGTTGACGAAGCACTGGATAAATCAAAGGATGATCAAAGGGCTTTTTGGAATGAGATAGAACAAAAAGTATTGGCATCAAACTTGGCCACCCGACAACCGTTTCTGGATTTCGTCTACAGCCGAATTAAGACCGATGGCTCACGGCAATATTTGATGGTGAGCGGAGAGCCGATGTTCGACCCCTCCGGTCGTTTTACCGGCTACCGAGGGATTGGCAAGGATGTGACTGAATCGATGCGGGGCAAGGATGGAACGCCCACGAATTAGTAGTTTGCGCCATAAATCAATTATATATTAAGCTAACTCACGTAAGACATCGGCTTTAAGGTCACTCCAGACCTTCCGCTGTGTTTCTGATATTCCTCCAAGCATCGCCGTTGGCTTTCTTTCAATGCTTGCGCCCTTAGGTTAATTTTTTAACAGCCTATTATGTGCGCTACCGTACCGACCACGGCTAATTTTATAGTTAGACTGCTCCTGAGGTTTTGACACAGCCTTAGGCTTACCCCGGAAATTTAGTTCTTTATTGGTAACCTGCCTCAGTAGAGCGTTTACTCTAAAATCTGATCTGAGCCTGTCTAACAGTTCTTCAGGCTACCGGAATAACCTAACAAGAGATTTGGTCATGAAATACCTTATTGGATTTTTTTACTCATTACTGGAGATATACTTATGAAACACCTGATTAGATTTTTTTCCGCATTTTTATTGGCTCTGACACTATTGACTGCTGTGGGTTGCGCATCGACGCAAAAGCAGGCGGGAACCGGGGAATATTTTGACGACAGCGTCATCACTACCAAGGTTAAAGCGGCCATATTGCATGAGCCTTCTTTGAGCTCCGCCGAGATCAACGTTGAAACCTTCAAGGGCGTAGTTCAATTGAGCGGCTTCGTGAATTCCAGTGCCGACATTAACAAAGCGGTCGAAATTGCACGCGACGTCAAGGGTGTGAATTCGGTCAAGAATGACATGCGCCTTAAATAGTCGAGGAGACCACCATGGAAACAATAGATAAAGCATCTAAATCTGCACATGAAGCTGTTGATAAGATCGCCAGTGCCACGAATCAGGCTGCGGATGCTCTTGGCGAAAAAGGAGAGCAACTGAAAAATGCCGAGCAACAATTAATGGAACGTTGCCGTGGTTATGTCAAAGACAATCCTATAACGTCTCTGGGCATTGCGGTAGCGGGTGGCTTTCTGCTGAGCCGCGTATTGAGCGGACGTTAAATCGTCAAACATCATGAATCCGGATTCCATAGAGGATGAAACTCCTGGGCAAACTACTGCAATGCGCGGCGATCCGGTGAGCGGTTCGACTGTGCTTGAAGATGCCCGGTCGTTATGGCATGAGCTGCGAGGGCTAACTAGCGATCGCTTCCGGCTCGCTGCACTGGAAACGCAGCGAGCGGGCGAGAGTCTGGTGGCCATGCTTGTAACAGGAGTGATGGTTGCTGCTTTGCTGATCAGCGCGTGGCTGGGGCTCATGGCAGCAGGGGTGCTGGGGCTTATCGAGAATGGCGTCGTGGCGAGTAGTGCCATACTACTTGCCGTTGCTTTCAATTTGCTGCTCGCACTGATCCTCTGTGGCGCTATACGCCGCAGAAGTCGTTATCTTAAATTCCCCGCGACTATCCGCAGCCTTCATCCCGTGCCCCCAAGGCAGCGGAATGCAGGGAAGTCATGATGAAAGCGTTCTTTCTAAACCGAAGCAAAACCCGGTCTCTGACGGCGCAAATAAGGGCTGTGGAACAACAGATATTGAACCGTCAACAACGTGTGGATGGTTGTGCCGCCAAACTGGTTGGAAATATACAGCAGCAGATAACTGCACCAGCAACCTTGTTACTGGCAGCGGGTAGCGGATTTATTATTGGCGAACTCACCAAGCGCCAACCCTCGGGATCTCATAATGCTGGCGATAAGCTACACTCTGCCCAGGTTTCACCCTTGAAGATCGCGCTGAACCTCATAATCTCGATCCATACGTTATATACCGCCTTGCCTTTAGCCTGGATAATCAAGTCCTTTTATCAACCGCGCACGTCGGGTCGTCAAGCGCCCGAACGGCAATCCCAACCGTTGCCGACGACTTACGGCTCGGACTAACCGCCGAAGGTCAAGGCGAAAGCCGCTAGCTGCTTTTGGAGGAAACCAGAGTATCCTGGCAGGCGTTTGGTTTACATCAGTTCAATAACGTTTGTGCGGTTCTTGCTTATTTTTTGATTTATTTTCGACACACTTCGTATTTGCAGTTTATTTTAGTGCGTGTCCGGGCTTTAGTGTAGCCGCTTCATTCAGCCTTATAGTCGCCATATTGCGACAAAATTCAGCCCATTGGCGACCAAGGTTTTATTACACGTTCCATGGTGGAAAGCATTCTGACTATGGAAGAGGAACATGTTGATGAGCTGTAACCGGCCAGTAGCACCACATGGTTCGTCGGATCTAATTTTGGCATCCTCACTAAACATAGTGAGAATGCCGGATTTTGATGCAGCTGGCTAGCACTCAGTCATTTTTGTTTTGTCGAATAACGTTTTTAATCCACTGCAAGACCTGCGAGGTTTTTAAAACCTCGCAGGTCTTTGTTACACCCGTCAAAACTAAGTTGACTGAGTACTAGGTGGTTGGGTACTTACGACGTATCCGAAGAAAAGTCATTTGTTCGGCCTAATGCGGTTTATTACTGGCCGAAGCGAGCCTTTGCATCTTTCATGCACAGATCTTTGGCATCGCTGACTAA
>JAYTJI010000270.1:0-1929 GCA_043731245.1 Methylococcaceae bacterium
CCCATATCCAGCACAAACACATCGCCGCCTAGCCCCAAAGCGCCCGCTTGAATAACCAACTGCGATGCTTCGGGTATAGTCATAAAATAACGGATAATTTTTGGATCTGTCACTGTCACCGGCCCACCTCTAGCTATCTGCTCCCTAAACAGCGGTACCACTGATCCTGAAGAACCTAATACATTGCCAAACCGCACCATGGTAAAACGGGTTCCGGCAATCGCTCCCTGCATTGCCCTACCTCCTGCATCCATGCAGTCGTCATGTTTATCGCCTGATTCCAAACTTAGCGCTTGCAAAATCAGTTCTGCAAAACGTTTGCTTGCACCCATTGTATTAGTAGGCCTTACCGCCTTATCGGTTGAAATCAACACAAATAGTTCAACTTCTGAGTTAATTGCCGCCTGTGCTGCATGTAAAGTTCCGAAGATGTTATTCCATATAGCTTCTCCAGGATTTTTCTCTACCATCGGCACATGTTTGTAAGCCGCTGCGTGATAAATTGTTTGCACTTTAAAAATCTTACATACTTTTTCAATGCGCTTAGCGTTGGTAACTGAACCCAATACGGTAATAATTTCTATAGATTCGGAATCTTTGATCTTGGTTAAAAGATGATTCAATTCTTTTTCTATCGCATAAAGCCCGAATTCACTGACTTCAAAAAGGATCAGCATAAGCGGTTGCAACTGAATTATCTGTCGGCACAACTCTGATCCGATAGAACCGCCTGCACCTGTAACCATAACCACTTTACCACTAATAGAAGCATGCAATAATGATTGATCAGGCGCCACCGGATCGCGTCCCAGGAGATCGCCAATATCAACTTCCTGAAGCGCATCGACGGTAACTCTGCCTTGGGCTATATCCGATAAACCCGGCATTGACATCACATGAACAGCATAAGGCTCCAGCAATCGGATAAGCTCACTGATGCGTGCCCGTTTTTCCGAAGGCATTGCCAGCAACACATCTGAAACTTGATGGCGGTCTATCAAATAACTCAAAGAACTAAGCGGATATATTCGTAACCCATTGGCCTTTCTTCTATGCAATGACGGATCATCATCAATAAAAGCTACCGCTCTAAAATCACGCCCGTGCGCCAATGCGGAAGCCAGCTGTATACCTGCGCTACCCGCGCCATAAATCACTACATTTTTTTTCCCTAATGTGTTATTACTTCGACCGCCCCCTAAACGAAAATAAGTCTCGCCCAGCCACCAACGCGCAAAAAAACGGCTGCTACCTACCAATAGCATAACAATTAACCAGTTTAACGGTGAAACTGTGCGGGGTATAACCTTGATACCTGATTCATACAAAACAAACGCAAAAACCAACGCATAAAGTGTCGTTGCCTGAATTATGGTCCATAAGGCCTTGATCTCGATATAGCGAATAATAGCGCGGTACAAGCCTAGTCTGACAAAAATAGGCACGGCGATAACGGGTGCCACAGCAAACAAATACCACTGATCGCCTTTTGGGGTATACAGCACCCCCCAACGTAAAGAAAAAGCCGCCCAAAGCGCGAGCAGGACAAAAAACACATCAGCGCTGATTAGAATAGTCGCCTTATTCCGCCGTTGAAGACCAATAAACCAGCGAGCTAATCGTGTTTGCATCATTCCGACTCTCTCGCACCGGCCCGAAAATGGATAGCCAGCACTATTAATGGTAAATAAGCTATCACCAACCCCAACCCGGCATTCAGACCTGCTAACCCGACCCACAGCGCCAAAGGCGTTAGCCAACATACATTAATGACACCGATACCCAGAGAAACCTTTTTATGTGATCCATAGTAACGCGACGCATATTGATAAGCATGGCTGCGGTGCGCCTCGTAGATTTTTTCACCGCGCAAAAAACGACGAAACAATGTCCAGGTCGCATCCACGACAAACACACCCAGCAAAATTA
>JAYTJI010000271.1:0-2507 GCA_043731245.1 Methylococcaceae bacterium
TCTAAAGTTCAAAACAGCGCTCTAGGTTTTATGAGGCATACAGCGGCATCAGAATACCAAAACATTAGACAAAATAATATGATCATCCGTAATTAGCCGATTTTTGACTATCACGCAGCTATATTTACTGTCGACTCTATATTAACTTCTGGACTAATACCTGATTCGCATCGTTCCCATGCTCCGGCGCGGGAGGAACTCATCAGGCAAAGCTCCTGGGTTACGTGACGCTGGAACGTGGGAACGAAATAAAAGACTACTCACATTCCAAACCATCAACCCGCTGAAAGCCTCTGGGTAAAGCCATCCCTCTTTTGGCACGACTACCGGTATAATGTTCTATATCCCCAGCTTTCAACGTTAAAAACCGCTTGCCTGAAACAACTTTTAATTGACTTTGCTCAGATATAGCCAATACCGCGACCACATAATCCTTGCCTGCCGCCAGATCGACTGCGGGAATCTGTATCAGCTTATTGCCCTTGCCGCGCGCCAATGCGGGCAAATCGGCCACAGGGAAAATCAACAAGCGGCCTTGCAAGGTAACGACTGCCAGTAAATCAGACTCATTGTGGACAGGCGTTGGCCTTAAGACTTTCGCTCCATTAGGCAAGGTAATAAGCAATTTACCCGCCTTGTTCTTACTTAACAGTTCTTTTAACTGTACTCTGAAACCATAACCAAAATGACTGGCTAACACATACCAGTCATCGGGATTACCGCTAAGCAAATGGGTGAACAGTGAACCCGCCGGTGGATTAAGACGCCCGGTTAAAGGTTCGCCCTGCGTTCTGGCTGAAGGTAAATCGTGGGCAGAAGTACTGTAGGCTCGGCCTGTGGAATCCAGTATATAAACGGGCTGCGTTGACCGGCTTTTTACCGCATCCAGAAAGCCGTCCCCTGAGCGGTAACTCAAAGTTTCCACATCAATATCATGACCTTTTGCCGCTCTTATCCAGCCTTTTTGTGACAGAATAATGGTTAAGGGTTCATTGCTTATTAACGCGGTAGTTTCCAGCGCTTGCGAGGCGACTCTTTCCACAATCGGCGAACGGCGATCATCGCCAAATTGCTCGGCATCACGCTCAATTTCTTTTCTGATCAAGCGATTTAATAACAGACGGGAACCCAAGGTTTTTTCCAGTGCCGCACGTTCTTTTTCCAGCACATCCTGCTCGCCCCGGATTTTCATCTCCTCCAGCTTGGCCAGATGTCTTAATTTTAATTCCAGTATGGCTTCAGCTTGAATATCGGTCAGTACAAACCGTTGCATCAACACCGGCTTGGGGTACTCTTCGTTACGAATAATGGCGATAACTTCATCAATATTCAGATAGGCGATTAATAAGCCATCGAGTATATGCAGCCGGGCCAGCACTTTATCCAATCGATACTGTAAACGTCGGCGCACGGTTTCAGTACGAAATGCCAGCCATTCAACAAGAATTCCCCTGAGCCCCTTAACCTTTGGCCTGCCATCCATGCCTATCATGTTCATATTAACGCGATAGCTTTTTTCCAGATCAGTCGTGGTAAATAAATGCGACATCACCGCATCGACATCGATGCGTTTGGATTTTGGAATGATTAATAAGCGGGTAGGGTTTTCATGATCCGATTCATCCCGCAGGTCTTCAATCATCGGCAGTTTTTTCGCCAGCATTTGCGCCGCGATTTGCTCCATCAATTTAGCCCCGGAAACCTGATGCGGTAGAGCGGTGATGACGATAGTGCCATCTTCCTGCTCATAGATAGCCCGCATTTTAATCGAGCCACCTCCGGTGAGATACATTTTCTGTATATCCTCGGCAGAGGTGACGATTTCGGCTTCAGTAGGATAATCAGGGCCTTTGACGTGTTTAAACAGGTCTTCCAGAGTGCTGTCGGGCTCATCCAATAACTGAAGGCAGGCATTAGCAACCTCCCGAAGATTATGCGGCGGTATATCCGTCGCCATACCCACCGCAATACCCATCGTGCCGTTTAGCAGGATATTCGGCAATCTTGCCGGTAACAACACCGGCTCTTTTAAGGTCGCGTCAAAATTATCTGACCATTCGACTGTGCCTTGCCCCAACTCACTTAGCAAGGTATTCGCATAAGCGGTTAGGCGCGATTCAGTATAACGCATGGCGGCGAAGGATTTGGGGTCATCCGGCGACCCCCAGTTACCCTGTCCGTCAACCAATGGATAACGGTAAGAAAAATTCTGCGCCATCAACACCATAGCTTCATAACACGCAGAATCACCGTGCGGATGATATTTACCCAACACGTCACCAACTGTTCTAGCGGATTTTTTATACTTGGCCAGAGCCGTCAAACCCAGCTCGGACATAGCATAAACAATACGCCGTTGCACCGGTTTTAAGCCATCGGCAATATGTGGCAAAGCCCGGTCGAGAATGACATACATGGAGTAATCCAGGTACGCTTTCTCGGCAAAATCCTTTAAGGGGATTTGTTCAAAATTCTCTTGTAGTCCCACTTAAAACTCATCCTCTATA
>JAYTJI010000272.1:0-7671 GCA_043731245.1 Methylococcaceae bacterium
CGCCGCCAATTTGATCCCCCAAACTCAGCGTTACGGATTGTCATTAGGCGACAGAGCTTGTCTGGCATTGGCGAAAGCAAGGCAGTTAGCCGTATTAACTGCGGATACTGTGTGGACGGATTTAGTAGGTATTGGTGTTGATGTCATACAAATTCGGTAAAGTGCGGAGTAATGAGCTTCAACACTTGATGCCCCGTATTGTTGGGGTTTCTTGCGTCATCCCAGCTGTATCTATGGGTTGATTACCTTCATTGAAATCCAGTAAGGAATGGCTGGTTAAAACGGTTTTTCGATTGACCCTATTTAAATTTTCACCGATTTGTGGCACGTCGTATTTACTCCGATTGTGGGGTTGTAATGGAATGTTCGAGATTCGCGGCGATGAATAACTCGAGTTAATAATAATGACTATAAATTCAAAATGCGAATTCTCTTAGATACGAACATATTTATTCCGTTAGAAGACTCTTCGATTGACATTGCTATTTTCCTGCAATACCTGGATCCATTTCTCACTGGTGAACTGTGATCCCTGATCGGTATTGAAGATCTCAGGTGCTCCGTATTCACTGATGGCGGCAGTTAAACAATCCACACAAAAACCAATATCCATCGTGTTCGACACCTGCCATGCCAGAACTTTACGGCTGTACCAGTCGATGATTGCCACCAGATACACAAAACCATTCGCTAGCCGTATACAGGTTATATCCGTACTCCAGACGTGATCTGGGCGAATAATCTCTAACCCTCTGAGTAAATAAGGATAAATCTTGTTCTGTGGATGTTTTTTGCTGGTGTTAGGGCCAGGAGCCATCGCGACCAAACCCAGTGTCCGCATCAAGCGTTGCACACGCTTACGGTTCACGACGTAGCCTTGGGTGCGTAGCCAGACGACCACAACCTACAAACCAAATAAGATGGGATGGCGGGTATATTCCTCATCCAGCAAACGCAGCAACAGCAGTTCGACTTCATCCACAACGACGGCCTTATCTGCATAAACTGTTGATCGCGCAATGCCCACAAGCCGGCACTGCGCGACCACAGATAACCTGTCATCAGCATTGACCCAGCCCTGCCGTTGGCTTAAAGGCTGATCCCGGACTTTTTTTTCAGCCACTCCAGCTCCATATTGAGCTGGCCTATCTTGGCGTACAACCGCTCTGAATCGCTTTGTGGATCGATTGTCTTGGCGCTGCGCTTTACGTCAAACAGGTGTGCTCAAAAAAGCTCAAATGTTGCCATTGACGCTCTACGGTATCGTGTACTGGACAAGGCTCATTTGCTTCATCGGGGAAGCGTGATCCCGATGCAAATTCAATATGCAGGTGAAGTTCGCTATGGAGCGTGTCATCTGTAGAAAAGGTCACGTCTTTGACCTGCCAAGGGGGTTGCAAGCCTAAAGCCATGCTAAATAAAGTTTCACTATTCATGGCTATATTATAGGCTACTACCCACTACGATTCACATAGAGCCCATAAAGTGTATGCGGTTTCTGGTATTAGCCAGCCGTTAAATGACTTAATTGATAAAAGTCATTTACCGCACATGATAGAGGCTGTGTTATTGCCTTTTGCCAATAAAATTATTTATGACGGTTTGTTTGCGCATTATTCAGTGCATTTTGGCAGTAACCTTAGCAATGAATTAAAAGATGTTTATTTGATGGCTAAAAATAACGGTGCAATTATTGAATCGTTAGCGGCTAAGCAGAAAAACCAAGTCATGCCAAAAATGCCGAAAAATTGGCAATCTGAAATGCACAATTTAAGTAAAATCGCCCAAGGTTTGCGTGGTGGGCAAGGGCAGCCTGCACTATATAGCTCCATATTTAGCTTGATTAAAGCGGCGATAGAATTAGGTGAATTGGCAACGGCTATTCCTCATGACGCGGATGCGTTATGGAAAGCTTATAACAGAGTTGCGCGAGCCTTAGATAAAACGGAAAAGACTTTATATTAGATTGAGTGATTCAGCAACGTTGACATAAGCAAAAACGCATCACATGGCTGATTAATAGATTCTTATCTCGTTGCCAAGCTGTGCATCAAGTAAGCAATCACAATGAGATTTAACCATGCAGCAAACAGAACGCCAAACCCGTTGGCGGATGATTTTAGGTAGCCAAGCAGCGGTGTTAATCACGCGCCCTGATGACACGGTGCTTATTTTAATTAGCGATTTGTACGAAGGCGGCAATGCCTAAGCTATGCTAAAACGGGTCGCCAGTTTAGTGGCTTCTGGCGTACATGTGATTGCGCTGTTGGCACTCAGTGATGAAGGCGTACCGTTTTACGGCCATGATATGGCAAGTCAGTTTGCGGGTTTGGGCATTTCGACCTTTGCCTGTACGCCAGGCCAATTTCCCGATTTGATGGCCCACGCAATCACCAAACAGGATATGAATAGTTGGGCGGCAAAAGAAGGGTTGGTGTTAAGTCGAAAAAATCATTAACGGGGTTTATATTTGTTTCGTGCTAACAGGGTCGGCATTAGGGAACCTTTAAAAACTGCCTATTCATGCTTTGGCCATTCAACTGTTCGACAAGCTCACAGCTCATGGCTCAGATAAGGCACTGATTTAAAAAGACCATTGTTCGAACTGAGCAGTGAGCTTGTCGAACAGTCGAAGTGCAATTTTTAGAGGTTCCCATTAGACATCTGCCTTGCAGCCTATATCGCTTTTAACCCATCCCGCTATCTTTTACCGGGATTACGACGTTTAGGTTCTGGCTTGGCTACCATCATTGTTGGTTCATTTCTTTCCAATCCGGCAAACTCAAACAACAAATCCAGTTCTTTATCGGTCAACTCATAAAAAGTACATTCTTTTAGACGTTCTGGTAATACGACAGGCCCATAGCGGACACGCATTAAGCGGCTAACGACGACTTGCTGGGCTTCCCATAAGCGTCTGACCAGCCGGTTACGACCTTCGCTAACGATAACGTGATACCATTTATTGGCACCTTCGCCGCCGAAAAACCGAATCGCATCGAATTTGGCTTTACCATCTTCAAGCTCTACGCCTTGTTTGAGTTTTTCCAGTGTTGCCTCCGATACCTCGCCTAAAATACGAACGGCGTATTCACGTTCCACTTGGGTAGATGGGTGCATTAACCGATTAGCCAGTTCGCCATTATTGGTAACCAGTAATAATCCCGACGTATTAATATCCAATCGGCCTACTGAAATCCAGCGGGCTGTGGTGAGTGTCGGCAATTGTGTAAACACTACAGGGCGGCCTTCCGGATCGCGGCGCGTCACTACTTCACCAGTGGGCTTGTGATAAAGCAGAACTCTTGTAGGCTGTACGGCAAATTTTTCCCAGTGAACCACCCGCTCATTGAGCTGTAAATAATCACCCACTTTTAATCGGTCACCCAACTTAACCGCAGTTCCGTTGAGTTTAAAGCGACCTTCATCTATCCAGCGCTCAATTTCTCTTCTGGAGCCGACACCGCCCCGTGCCAATACTTTTTGAATGCGCTCACCTACGTCTGCCTGTATCTTATCGGTTTTTTTGGATGGCTTGATCTCACCCGGCTGCTTCGGGGAGCTCTTCGCTTGTTTGTAATCGACCGGTTTTGGCGTGTTTTTTTCTTGTTTTCTACGCTGTTGTTTCGGTGACTTGTTTATTTTCTTCGGCGAACTGCCCGGCTGCTTCGATGAATCGTTGGTTGGTTGCTTGCTTTTCACTCGTTACCTGACTATGTGGTTGCCTGTTATCTATCGACCCGTCAAGATGTTGTATCTCTAGCAAAGTCGGTAGCTCAGTTAATGTTGTAATATTAAAATAATCCAGAAATTGTTTGGTGGTGCCATATAATCCGGGTCTGCCTGGTACTTCTTTATGTCCTACTACCCGCACCCACTCACGTTCAAGCAAAGTCTGAATAATACTTGAGCTGACACTGACGCCGCGAATATCCTCAATGTCCCCGCGTGTTACCGGTTGCCGGTAGGCAATTATTGCCAAGGTTTCCAGTAACGCCCTTGAATATTTGGGTGGTTTTTCTTCAAACAAACGCGATACCCAGCGTGACAAATCCTGCTTAATCTGAAAACGATAGCCACTAGCTACCTGTTTTAACTCTATAGGGCGAAACTTATAATCCTCAGTAATCGCCTCTATTGCCGTTTGTATTTCCTGCAATTCCGGCTGTTCCAGTTCAGGAAAAACCTGTTGGACTTGTTTGGCGGTCATCGGACGCTTGGCAGCAAATAGAATGGCTTCGACTATACGCTTGGTTTTTGTGTTGGCTTCAGGCTGTTCAATGACTGGAGATGTTGTGTTCAATGTTGTTGCCCTGGGTTGTCTGCGCCGCGCCCTGAGTCCTTGAGCTACACTTAGAATATCCTTAGTGTAGGGGCGTTGCCTGATTGGTGTTATAAGCGGCTCTTCGGCAGAGTTCTCCTGAGCATGGCCGAAGGGGCTCTCCAGAGCGTAGCCGAAGGGCTTATGATGAACGGTCGCGGTTAAGTCAACAATAACGGGCTTTACCAGTGATTTAGTAGCCTTCTTCGGTGGCGATGAAACTGGCGCTTCTGACTCGTATTTCGGTAAAGGGTTCTGACTGGATGATTTCGATGAGTCCTTCTTTGCCGAGTTCGAGGATGGCCAGAAACGAGACAACGACTCCGTGCCGGCCTTCTTTTCGGATAAATAATTGCGAGAAAAGGAGACTATTTTCTCCTTTAAGGTATTCCAAAATGGTTGCCATTCGTTCACGGACTGATAAAGCTTCTTTGGTAATTTGGTGGTGGCTAAGTTGGTCAACTCGTTTAAGGACATCCTTGAGTGCCAGTAACATATCGCTTAACCGGATATCAGGTAACTGTTGTTCAATATTTAATGAAGATACATCAATATCTATGGCAAATATATCACGTTCAGCTCTGGGCAATAAATCGATCTCTTCTGAGGCGGCCTTAATACATTCATATTCCTGTAATCTACGAATTAATGTTGCCCTGGGGTCTTCTTCGTCATTATCATCTTCAGACTGTCTCGGTAACAGCATTCTTGATTTTATTTCTGCCAATAGCGCAGCCATAACCAAATATTCTGCTGCCAATTCCAGATTCAATTCACCCATTAATTGAATATAGGAGATATATTGATGGGTGATCTGGGCGATAGGGATATTCACAATATCCAGATTCTGCCTTCTGATCAAATACAGCAATAAATCCAGCGGCCCTTCAAACAAGTCCAGAAACACTTCCAGCGCATCCGGCGGAATATAAAGATCGTCCGGCAGCTGGTTAAAAGGTGTTCCGTTGACAATTGCGAAAGCTGGAGTTTGCGCTATCGTACTTTCCATACGGCTTTACTCACTTTGTTGTGATTCCGGATAAAATTCCATATTCAAAAGGTCATTTTGAGCGTAAGGACATTGAACAGGAAATGCAGATTCGTCCAGGCCGGTTTCTTTAGCTGCCAGCAAAACTGAATCTATATAAGAATCAGCGATAAACTCATCCAATCGTGCATGTAAACTGGGATTATCCTTTAAATGTCTTTGCAACTGCCGCCGTTGTTCTTTGATGGTGAGTTGCCAGCTTCGCCCGCGAAACGAAGGTTGATAATGCCACTTTAAAAGATGGGCTAATAGCATAGCAAGCCGGTTAATTAATTCGCGCCGCTCACTTGCGCCCATACTCTCTATCTCCTCAAGCAAGTGTTCAAAATCGACATCAACCAGATTACCGGACTTAATTAAGTGAGCCTGTTGCTGTGTCCAGGCGTAAAAATCCAGTTCATGTAGCGATGAAGCCGCCATAACACACTCCGGTAATGATATGAAATAGTGTCGAAATTATATCACTTGCCCAATAACTTCCACTCACAAAGACCATTCAAAAATCAATCGGTCTACCCCGTTGATTCGTATTGCGTACCTAGGTATTTGAATAAGTTACAATCCAGCAATTGAAGCAAACACTTTCTGGGCGATAAACATTGGGTATTCTAAAAGCACATTCAATATTTTAAAGTATAAAAGCGCTAATAAAATATAAAAACCATAAGGTTCCAGACGGTTATATTGCCACGCCCAGTAATGCGGTAAAATACCGGTTAAAACACGACTGCCATCCAGCGGCGGAATCGGCAATAAGTTAATTAAGGCTAAAGATAGATTTATTGAAATACCGGCAATGCCTGTATAAATTAATGGTAATGAGATAGCTTCAGCTCCTGCGCCGATGGTAATGCCTAAACGGGCAACTAATGCCCAGCCGACTGCCATTAACAAATTTGAAACAGGACCTGCCAAAGCGACTATCGCCATATCTTGCAATGGCTTCTTAAAATTTCGGGGATCAACAGGAACCGGTTTTGCCCAACCAAAAATAAACCCCGTACCCGTTATAAGCAATAAACCTGGAAGAACAATAGTGCCGAACAAATCGATATGCTTGACCGGGTTTAAGGTTAGCCGACCCAGACTATCGGCCGTGTTGTCACCGTATTTTTTTGCAACCCAGCCGTGCGCCACTTCATGCACAGTAATCGCAAAAATTACCGGTAATATATAAACCGCTATGTGCTGTACTAACGTCAGTTCATCCATTTTCATATCCTCTAAATCAATCCAGCATGTGGGCAATACCCTTGCCCTGTCTGATGATCTCTGCGCCATTACTGGAAAACTCGATCATAGTCGTTTGTTCATGCTCAATAATACCCGCATCAATCACCAAATCCAGCTCATGTTCAAGCTTATTTCTGATCTCATAAGGATCGGTCATCGCCTGATCTTCGCCCGGCAGCATCAAAGTCGCGCTAAACAGCGGCTCGCCCAATTCCTGAACCAGCAATTGTGCGACCGGATGGTCGGGGATGCGGATGCCTACGGTTTTTTTCTTGGGATGTTGCAAGCGGCGCGGCACTTCACGCGTGGCTTCCAAAATAAAGGTGAAGGCTCCGGGCGATAACGCCTTAATCAGACGATACGCATCATTACTGATTTTGGTGAACATCGACACTTGGGCCAGATCTTTGCACACCAGAGTAAAATTATGTTTATCGTCCAGCTGCCGGATGCGACGGATTTTATCCAGTGCCTGCTTGTCGCCAATATGGCAGGCAATCGCATAGGATGAATCGGTCGGATAAACGATAACGCCGCCCTTGCGGAGTATTTCCACGGCGCGATGTATCAAGCGCAACTGCGGACTCTCGGGGTGTATTTCAAAAAATTGAGCCATTTATGAGTGCTGAGCAAAGTGGAATATGGCACAATTATACCGTACATCCACATAAGCTTGCAGTTGAAAACCGCGTAGCTGTCAAACAATCATGCCGAACTGAATTTCCACTATTTAAAAAACACTCTCTTAGTTACAAGGAACCAGACGGATTAGCGTAGCGTCCGACAAAACAATATCAAACTCGTTGGGTTACGGCGCAAAAAAGCCCGCTCTGTGCGCTGTCGGCCATTGACAGCATCGAATGAAATCAGTTAGCTTGTCTCGAACGCGTAAAAACCACCATAACAACAATGAGGCATGATCATGAAACGATATAACTGCTTGTGGATTTTTATTTTGATGATGGTGACCGGCGCTACATGGGCTTACGGTAGCGGCAGCAGCTCAAAAGCCTGTACCAAACCCAAATTTGCCGATTTTACTCCGGCTGAAAATACTGAAGTTGCAGCG
>JAYTJI010000273.1:0-3356 GCA_043731245.1 Methylococcaceae bacterium
ATTACTTTGGCCTTGTTAACCTTACCCGTTGTCATCGTGTCAACCGAAGAGGGTTTGGCGCGTATCCCCAGCTCCATACGCGAAGGTAGTTTGGCGTTAGGAGCAACCAAACTTGAGACCTTATGGCTAACCGTATTACCCATGGCAAGCCCCGCGATGATGACCGGTTTGATTCTGGCGGTAGCACGGGCAGCGGGAGAAGTCGCTCCGTTAATGCTGGTGGGCGTGGTTAAGCTGGCGCCAACATTACCCTTGGATGGCAATTTCCCGTTTTTGCATTTAGACAGAAAGTTTATGCACTTAGGGTTTCATATATATGATGTCGGTTTTCAAAGCCCCAATGTTGAGGCAGCGAGGCCCTTGGTTTATGCGACAGCATTATTACTGGTCTTGGTAATTGTAGGGCTCAATCTGGCCGCTATTATCATAAGAAATAATCTCAGAGAAAAATTTCGGGAACTGGAAGGTTAAATAAATGACAGCACAACAAGAACGTACACACTCAATTGATATGAGCTCAGTTTTGCGCGGTAAGGAAGAGTCGCAGCACCCTAATGAAACCAGTATCAAGGTAGAAAATTTAAATCTGTTTTACGGCGAAAAGCAGGCCTTATATGACATCAATATGGAAATGCCCAAGAAAAGAGTGACCGCCTATATCGGCCCCAGTGGTTGTGGTAAATCCACGTTGTTGCGTTGTATTAACCGGATGAATGATCTCGTTGATTGCGCAAGAATTGACGGTAAAATCCTGTTGGATGATGAAAATATCTATGATAAAGCCGTGAATGTGGCGGCTTTGCGCAGACGCGTAGGCATGGTGTTTCAAAAACCAAATCCTTTCCCCAAATCTATTTTTGAAAATGTAGCTTATGGTCTTCGAATTCAGGGTATTAATGACAAACGGATATTGGAAGAAACCGTCGAAAACGCCCTGCGCGGCGCGGCGCTCTGGGATGAAATGAAAGACCGCTTGAATGACAACGCCCTGGGGATTTCTGGAGGACAACAACAAAGACTCGTTATCGCCAGGGCGATTGCCATAGAGCCTGAAGTGTTGCTACTGGATGAGCCCGCATCGGCTTTAGATCCTATTTCAACGTTAAAAATTGAAGAGCTGATTAATGAACTTAAGGAAAAATATACTATAGTTATAGTTACGCACAATATGCAGCAGGCCGCACGCGTTTCTGATTTTACGGCGTTTATGTATATGGGCGAATTGATTGAGATGGGTACAACCAGCGAGTTATTTACCAATCCCAGAAAAAAACAAACTGAAGATTATATTACCGGCCGGTACGGTTAATAAGGAAAAGCAATGGACAACAGCAAAATAGGCCAACACATATCCGAGCAGTTTAATAAAGAACTGGAAGATATACGCAATAAAGTTTTAACTATGGGCGGTTTGGTCGAGCAACAAATCGAGCAGGCAATCCAGGCGTTCACGACAGGTGATATAGAACTGGCTGAGCTGGTTATCAAGCAGGATAATGAAATCGATGCACTGGAAGTGGCAATCGATTTGGAATGTACGCAGATTCTGGCGCTGAGACAGCCTGCGGCATTTGATTTAAGGCTGTTACTGACGGTCATTAAAATCATTAATGAACTTGAGATAATCGGTGACTTAGCCGAACGTATCGCTAAATCGGCCATCCAGTTATCGGAAACTACGGATGGCAAGATTGATCAATATCATGAGTTGCAGCACATGACTGATCTGGTTAAGGACATGTTGCACGGCGCGTTGGATGCTTTTGCCCGGATGACTATAGACGGTATTGCTGAGATTACCGGCATGGATGACAGCGTCGATCGTGAATATACCAGCATCGTTAGGCAGTTGATTACACACATGATGGAAGACCCAAGAAATATTACCCGATCATTAAATGTGCTTTGGACGGTTCGTGCAATGGAAAGAATAGGTGACCATGCCTGTTATATCTGTGAACAACTGGTTTATATGATCAAGGGTGATACAGTCCGGCATTTGAGTCAGGAACAATTGGAAAAGAAACTCAACGCGCCAAGGTAATATAGCTATCCAGATAAGTTTTGTCTTAAATACGCAGGGCCTGCATAGCAGGCTCTACAGCGGATGTCGTGATGAGTTAGTGAGAGGTGATCAGGTCATTCCCAAGCTTGCGACCTTTTCACCTTCGCATGCCTCTTTGACTTCCGGCTTGGGATTCTAACTTGATCCTACACTAAACTCAGGCGAGCCTTGCCAGCTTTCTTGGTTCATGCTTCAACTATTGCAGTTGAATTATCGGCTGTTTCTGCACCTAACTACCCGCCTTACACGAATTAATTTTTCCCAGGATACAAGGGTTAGCGGTCTTTTACTCCCTACCGGAAAACCGATTTGGAAAGTTTCGATTGTCGATTTATTTAAGTTGTTATATCTTGACCTCAGTTTAGCCGCACCTAAAACACATGCTGCTGAACCGGATTACTCAGCGCAAGCGATGGGTTATTCAGTGCAAATGAACACATGATTGCATAAAACCGTGTTGCAAAGACTTGCTCAGAATGGCGGTAATATCCTCTAGGAATTGTTAAGCTAACGCATAACGATGAAAGGCGCAGAGGCTATAAAAAGCATATTCATGTTATCCGGCTCCTCTATTTTTTTGTTTAGAGAGGGCAATCCAGCGTCAGTGTCAGCCTTGCTGATTATGAAGAGGGAGAATAATAATAATGAAACACTTTTCGTATCTGCGTAAACCATTATGGTTATCGCTAACTATTTTGACTGGGTATGCCCCCGCAATGACGGATTCTTCTGCGGCTTATATCCCCTCCAATGTTACTAATTTACCCGATGCCTTTTCGCAGGGATCAATTCATTTTCCCCGTCCGGAAGGATTAAAAGACGCAGTAAATTTCTGGCGGCAAGTGTTCGGTGACTGGCGGGCGCATCAAATCGTACTGCATGATGATACCCATCTCGGTGTTATCTACGATATGATTGAAATTACCGGCTATATTGGTGGACGATTGTCCGCTGAACAGCAAGCCATCGTCGACCAGCATAAAAAGCGCTTGATTCACCAGCTTAATGACCTTGAGTATCTGCTCCATAAACGAACCAAACTAACGGCAGAACTACATAATCTTTATACCTTAATCACCCTCAACGCAGGTCAAAAAGCCATACACGATGCGGCGCAACGCGTTCGCGTCCAACGCGGCATGAAAGAAAGCTTTCAAACCGGACTGGAAACCAGCAGCCGTTATAATGCGCTGATGCGCGAAGTTTTTCACGAGAATCTCCTGCCGGAAGAGCTGGCCCATCTGCCCCATGTTGAATCGGCTTTCGCCACAACCGCCCGATCACCGGCCGG
>JAYTJI010000274.1:0-14033 GCA_043731245.1 Methylococcaceae bacterium
TTCAATGAATGCAAATTCGCGGATCGAAACGTTTGCCTGGCCGGATAATGCTTGCGTCTTACCCGTATCCATTTGTAGCTTTCCGCGTAAATAATCCTGTCCCGTCAATGCAACATCCAAATTTGCAGAGAGTAGTTCGTCTTGAATACGCCCAGAGAGTGAAGATGCGCCTAATACGATTTTCTTTGTTGATTCTTTGCTTATCAATGAAATTGAGGTGTTGGCAGGCATAGCCAGACGAAATTTTCCGGCAATTACATCGGCTTGTTGAATGTCTGCATCAAAGTTAATCAAACCTTTTAATTTAAGCGTTTCAGTTGCACCGGGTTTATTCAAGGCTATGGGTATTGTTGAGCCTTGTAGTTGAATGCGGTTATTGCGATTACCCGAAGCAACAGCATGAAAATCAATGCTGCGCAAACCCATTTTCCCCATATTGACAGCGCCTTCGGTAAGATCAATATGACCGCTAACAAGCGGCTTTTTTATTGAGCCTTGCAAACCTAAATCGGCTTTTAAACGACCTTTGATGTCCGACAGTTGAGGGGCAAAGGCTTGAATCAATGAGAAATCCGCCATTGATGCTGATATTTTTCCTGAGATTGTCTGAGTTTTGCCAGTATCCAGGAATAATCGTCCCTGTAAATAATCATGACCAGCCAACAGCAGGTCAATATCCGCCGAGACCTTATCGCCTTTGATATTGCCCGACACAGATGAGGCACCTAAATTAATTTCCTGGCTGGTTTCCTTAGTCCTTAAAAAAATCTGTGCTGGCGTCATGTCAAAAAGATAATGACCATTTAGTAAGTTTTTCTGCCGTTGAATGTCCACATTGCCGTTAATCAGGCTTTTTACAGTCATCTGTTCAGGTAAGTAGGCTTGTATCAGCTCAGTTGGTATCGATTTTGCCGTCAGTTGAAAGTTAAGATCGCTATTCGCCAGATATAAACCTTTTGTGCAGAGTGAGGCGAATTGCTGCACTAGACAGCCTTCATCGAGAGCCACATCAAACCCCAGCACTTTTTTGTCAATGCGGATCGCCATATTTTTCTTCAACGACCATAACTTTCCGTCCTGGCTGGTTATATTGAGTTTGGAAACGTCACCTTTCCAGGTATTCGCCATTAAGCTGCCTTTTAATGCGGTGGAGACATTACCGTTTGGTGAATGGATGTCCGCTTTAAAGTCATGTTGCCGGGTTGTGCCTTTACCTTCGATTAATAGCTTATCTATTTGGGCGGTGCCGATTTTGATAGCATTGGCCGAAACATTTATGGTGGATGTTTTTTGGTCGTCAGGATGATAGTCAACATTTAGGGTGACGTTTTCCGACCGGTGTTCTGCAAATTGTAGCTGTTTACCTTTGGCTTCTAACTTGACTGCCGGATTCTTCCAACTTCCCTGTAATTGGCCATTGCCTTTTAGATTGCCGCCCAAGGTTGGCCATAACGTGCTTAAAGTTGGCATATCCATAGAAAATTCAAGGATTCCACTACCTTGTCCGAGTAGCCCGTCAACTACGATTTTGTTTGCACCTGATGCAACACGCAATGCGTCAACTTTGAGTTGATCACCATTCAAAGCCAGTTTGCCAGTGGCATTCAATGGTTGGTTACGCAGTTGCCCGGTTAGTTTGTCAATATTGGCAGTGATTTGTAATGCCTTGGGATCGAGTTTGCCTTTTAGATGGCTGCTAAAGGTCAGGCTACCGGGAAGCTCTGGTATGACGATGGCCGGATTAAATTTTTGCCCTGTTACGATCAGATCAAATTCGGGTAAATTTCCCCATGAGGCATTACCGGCAAGCTGAAATAGGCCAGTGTTTGATTTTAGTTCCAGTTTGTTAACTGTTATGGCATCCAGCCCACCCTTGCCCTCAAAAGATAACAACGCTTGCGGCACATACTGCTGGTTCAACTGTCCATTTATCTTAAGTTGATAATCGTTAAGTAAGCCGTTCAGATCAAAATGACCCTGCTGGCTTTGTATTTGCGGAGGGCTGCCAGCAAATGGGAATATAAAATTATGCCAGTCACCTTGTGCATGTATACGCGGTGTTTTTGTGACATCTTCTACATGACCTTGCAGTGCCAATTTGAAAGGGGAAGCCAAGTGATTATCGAAAACCAGCTTGGCAAGGTCTCCGCTGATCGTGGTTGAACCTTGCCACAAGCCATTTTTATCAGCATTAACTCGCCAATTTGCCTGTAGATTTAGAGGAAAACCTTTACCTAGCGATACCGTTCCTTTAGCGGTGGCATTAATCGTATTGGAATTAATCGCCAGAGATACTAGCTTTAGCTGGCTTTCTTCAGTTTTTAGAGAAAGTTGCAGCTTCTCAAATGTTTGTAATTGGTCGTCGCTTGTAAACTGACTATCTGTTATCAGGAAGTTATCGATTTCAAGCTGGAGTGGGAGTTTGATACCTGCCTCAAGATCTATAGGCTCTTTTTCTTCGTCTTTTGTTTTAGTGATGTTTATGTTCAAGCCATTGATGGTCAAATCAACAATTTTTAAGGTGCCTGAGAACAATTGGAAAGGTTGCCATGATAAGTTAATTTTTTTGACTTCTACCGTTTCGGTAACGCTTTTATAACTAAGTCCGGTTAATGCAATATAGTCAATCAAGCGCCCTTCCGTTTTTTCGACTGAAATCTGTGCAGGCAGCATTGAGAAAATGCCCTGTAATAGCCAGCGACTGCCGGTTTCAGTGCTGATTAGCCCGACTAACACAATCGGGATAATCAGCACCAATATCGCCACAAATAAGAGCCAACGCTTTTTCATATCCTTGCCCCTGCGGCAAAATGGATTTGAAATGAGGAATCTGATTGATCCAAAGGTAAAGCGAAATCCACCCGCACTGGCCCTATGGGGGAATACCAGCGCACACCTAAACCCACGCCGGTTTTAAAGTTGATGCTATCAAGATTAAAGGCGTTACCGGTATCTACAAAAGCAGCTATTCCCCAGTTATCAAAAACAGCCTGTTCATATTCTGCACTGAAAACGCTGAGTAATTCGCCGCCTTCCACGTTCCCTAATGGGTCTTTTGGCCCTAACTCCTTGTAAGCGTAACCACGAACGCTATTAATGCCTCCCGCATAAAACCGGTAGCTGGTCGGCAACTGATTTATTTGATCGACCAACGTTGCGCCCTGCAAGGTTCGTCCGATAAATTTCCCACCTGGAGGTAGCTCATGCAGCCAGGTTGCTGACAGATAACCTTGCAGGAAACTGACATTGGAAATTGGGTTTTCATAACTGCCTTTGGCTTCAAGCTCTACCCGGTATCCTTCAGTAGGCCGCAACGGATTATTGGAAACGGAACGTAACCAGTTGCCGCCTGGAACCAATAAGAGTGTCTGGCCTGAAGTTGACCTCGTAGTAAAATCCTCATAGCTGTAATCAAGAAAAAGGGTCTGTTTCCAGCCACTGGCAAAGGCATGTTTGTGACGAGTGGAGAGCGTTGCCGATATGGATTTAAAGCTGTCGGTATGCTCACGCTTAAGGCCACCGCCGAAACTTAAGAAGTCAGTGGTCGGATTATCCAGAGGAATGGTGTATTCCACCTCAGCTGTGGATAGCACGGGGGAAATATCAATATTAGAAGTTAAAAAATGTCCGTGCTGATTGATCCGGCGGTTGATGTAGTTGGCATTCAATAACGGTCCTACATCAGTATCGTAGCCTATGCCGAAGCCATAATGGGCTTTCTTTTTGGCAGTCAATTTAATAGTGACGGGTACACGCTGATCCTGAACATGTTCCAAATCGGAACGAATATCAACTGTGTCGAAATAACCGCTTTGTGAAAGCGCGTTGTGAGTTTTGGCTAGTTGATCGCTGGTGTAGAAGTCGCCATTTTTTATTGAAAGGTACTTTTTTACAAATTCAGCATCCAAAACATCTTGTTGCACAATCACCTCACCAAAAACCAAGCGCTTGCCAGAGTCAAATTTCAGTTTGATGTGAGCGGTATTGTTTTTTTTATCAATCAGCAGTTTTTTTTCGGTAAACGAACCTTGCAGGTAGCCTATATCAAGCGCTAAAGATTCAATTTTTCTTTTCATGCTTTCGTATTTGCCGTGATTAAGCGGACTGCCTTGTTTTAACGGCATTTTCTGTAGTAGTGCTAAAAATTCCGGGTTGTCACGGGCATCGCCGTTAATATCAATGTCTACTTGACTAACTGTAACCCGTTGACCTGGATTTATATCAAAATCTGCCTTCCAACAGTCTTTTTGTAAAGCCAACGATTTTTTTACGGCAACGTGATAATAGCCAAAAGCGCGTAAAGCTTGATCTATTTCCTGGTCAGAATCTTCAAACAAGCCTTGAATTTTCCATTTTGGCGAAGCACATTTCTCTTTTTCAATCGACAACATCAGCATAACGTTGCCTTTAACTTCCCCACCAATCCCTGAAACGGAGACCTCCGCATAGGTTTCTGGTGCTGACAAACAAAGTGCCAGTGTTAACAGTACTGTGCAGACAGTGTCTGAAACAGGGGTTTTTAAATAGGGTATTAATAATCTACAAACTATTGATCGGTTTATTGTGTACATGAGCCCGCACCGGTAAGCAGCAACATGTCCATGTCACTGGAAAAGCTCAGAATACAAGATTGATGATAAAGGTGTTGCCGCAGAGCACGGGTATCTGTACCGTAACGAATTTTGAAATGAAATAACACCGTTATGCCTAATATCGTAAAAAACGTAAAAAAGTAGCGCAGCCAAGAACCCGTATTTACAACGTATTTGAGGAATCATTCATAAAATTAATGGCTTCATGTTTAACACATAAAAATTATCTTTCCACACAATAAATTTAAAATCAGGTCTCTTACCCAAATTGTTTGCGAAATCGCCAGACACCAAAACTAAAGAACACAACACCCAAAACCGATAACCCAAGCAGCGAGTCCCATAAAATATCGACCCCAGCGCCTTTAAGTAAAATGGCATAACTCATTTCATTAAAGTAAGACAAAGGCGATAGTGCCATCGCCCAGCGCATAGCCTGTGGCATGGCTTCCGGTGGTGTCCAGGCACCTGACAACAGCAATATGGGCATCATCAGCAAAATCACCAGCATCGTTACCTGCGCCAGACTGCGACTGATCGTCGCAATAAACAGCCCAATCCCGGAGGCCGTGAAAACATACAAAGCCGTTATAGCAAAAAACAAACCAATACTGCCCTTAACCGGCAAATGAAAGACCGGAATAATGATCAAAAACAAGCTCACAGCAACGCCTAACAGTATCACCAGCCCCATGGATATAACTTTGGGCAGTAAAATTTGCAGCGAACTTAATGGCGACACCGCAAGCTGCTCGATAGTCCCCCGCTCTTTTTCACGTACCGCAGCAGCAGCTGGCAACATCATTGACAGCATGGTGATGACTGACAACAGTTCCATGATTGTCATAAACCAGCTATCAATTCGATTGGGGTTGTAAAGCACACGATAACGATTCTGAATGATAGGGAGTGCTGCCATTTGTTCAACATTCAATCTCAAGCGTTTGGTCACAAAATCCCGCCCAAAGTCGGCAGTAATTTGCGTGGCATAGCTGGTTGCCAATGTCCCCAACACCGTATTGCTGGTATCCACTTGAAATTGTACGGCAGTGGGATGCCCCTGCAACAGCAAACGCTGAAAGTTTTCAGGAATATCCAGTACCGCCAAAACTTGACCCTTATCCAGCAATTTTTCCGCCTTATTTTTACCGGAAATCTCACCCTTATACTCAAAATAAGGTTGTCGAAACCGGTAGATCAGTTCGCGTGAAGCGGCGCTATGGTCATGGTCGATCACCATCACCGAGGCATTACGGAGGCTCAGATTGATGCCGGAGCCTGCCAGATAAACATCGGCGGTAAAAAAATAGGCAATGATTAACAACAACACCGGATCACGAACCAGTTGCTTCAGCTCTTTAACGGTCATGGCAATAATGCGATCCCACCACAGTAAAAAAGACTGTCCACTCATTCCGCTGGCCTTTTGTGGAAGTTTATATAACCGACCACCCATAAAATAATGGCATAGAGCATCAAGGCGCTGACATCAAACCAAAGCTCCGCCCAACCCAGGCCTTTAAGAAAACTGCCCCAGGTAATCCGCAGATAATATAGCGTTGGAAACAAATGCGATTCAATCTGGGTTACCGTCCCCATCGATTCGATAGGCACCAGCAACCCCGAGTAAAGCATGGCTGGGACAAAAGAGATCACCAGCGTCAACATAACGGCGGCGACTTGCGTCCGCACCAGTAGTGAAACCACTAGACCGGCACCCGCCGTACAGATCACATACATGACGGAAGCGGCATAATAAAATAATGGATCACCTTTGAACGGTGTACCGAATACTGTCATGACCAGCCACCAGAGAATAAATATATTCAGGCAAGCAATCAGCAAATAAGGCAAAAATTTGCCCAGAATAAATTCGCTACGACTGATAGTTGAAGCATAGATATTGTAAATAGACCCGTTTTCCTTTTCCCGCACCACACCCAAAGCGGTTAGAAAAGGCGGTGTCACCATTAGTACCAGCATCATCAAACCGGATGAGATAGACCACTGACTGCGTAATGCCTGATTATACAAATAGCGCGATTCCAACCGCAGCGGCGACACCTGCATGACGGCCTGTTCTCTGGATATACCAAGCTTATCGACTGAATGATCCACCAAAGATTGTGCATTGAAATTGGCGATAATCGCTGAAACGTAGCCTTTCGCGACTTCAGCCCGATAGGGGAAAACGCCATCAATTAAACTCTGTACAGAGGTTGCATGCCCTGCCAGCAGTTGTTCCTGAAATCTAGGCGGGATAATAATGGCAAAGCGAATATCACTGTGCGCCAACAGCGGATCAAGCTCATGTTCGCTCTGCACATGGCCTTTATAGTCGAAGTAACGGGAATCCATAAACTGGTGCAGGAAGTCGCGGCTCATCGCCGTGCTATCCTGATCAAACACTGCAAACGGTATTTTTTCCACATCGAAGGAAATCCCATAACCCACTACCAAAAATATCCCTACGGGCAGTATGAATGCCATGGTAAAAAACAGCCGGTCACGTAAAATTTCTCGCCATTCTTTATAAGTGACTGCCCAGACGCGGGTGAAATTCATGTTTGCTCCTTATTTTCCAGCGCTAGCACCCGATACACAAAAACATCTTCCAAAGTCGGCGCATGCGCGGATAAGGCAATCAACTTGATAGACTGCTTCTCCAGCAATTCACGAATCTGCTTTCCTACCAATACAATATCCTTAGCCAGCAAATGGATATGCTTACCAAATAAAGCTACACCCTTGAAATCAGCCTGTTCAAGTAAAGTCAAAGCGGCCAAAGGATTGTCGGTAACAATGTCCAGCAATTGTCCCGCTTCATTTTGCAGCGCCTGGATCATGTTGGCCGGTGAGTCGTCGGCAATGACCCGACCGGCATACATCAGCGCCAGATGATCGCAATGCTCGGCTTCGCTCATGTAATGCGTGGTGACCAAAATAGCAACCTGCTCGACGCGGGCGAGATGCACTAAAATCTCCCAAAAATGTCGCCGTCCGACCGGATCAACCCCGGACGTAGGCTCGTCCAGAAACAACACGCCGGGCTGATGCACCAACGCACACCCCAGCGCCAGTCGCTGCCGTATGCCCATAGGCAGACTGCCTGCCAACTGCCCGGTGACCTCTTTTAACCCGGCAATTTGTATCACCCAGTCCAAACGCTGTTTAACAGTCTGGCGCTTAACCCCATAAATACTGGCGTACAGACGAATATTCTCCATGACCGTCAAATCCAGATACAACGAGAAAGCTTGCGACATATAACCAATGCGTTCTTTAATCGTCTGTCCAGCGTTACGCATGTCTGCCCCGGCTACCTGACCTTCTCCTTCGCTGGGCGGCAGAATGCCGGTGAGCATTTTAATAGCGGTGGTTTTGCCTGCCCCGTTAGCGCCCAACAGTCCGAAAATTTCCCCTTGCTTCACGGTAAAATTAATATGATCGACCGAGCGGAACTTATCAAAATCGCGGGTGAGTTGTCTGGCTTCAATCGCTATGCTTTTATCGTCTGGTAAAGGCTTATCAAAACGGGGTACGCTAGTGTCTTTTACTACCTGATCGGCCAACGGGCCTAACCTCAGCAGAGCTATAAACGCGTCTTCCAGCTCGACATCAAAAGCTCGAATGGTTTTTATTTCCACGCCAGTGAGTAAATCTGTGACAACTTTTACACCTTCACTCGATGCCGTGTTATCCACAAAAATCCTGATGCGGTTCGCGATAGCTTCTATTTGGGCATAATGCGTTTTTAGTTGCTTGAGTGCTTCAAGTTGCGGCTCTGCGGTTAACTCGACCAGACAACCTTTAATCTGCTGACTGATTGCATCCGGTTCACCGGCCGCCAATATTTGTCCGTTATACATCAGCGACAACCGCTGGAAACGCGCCGCTTCATCCATATAAGCCGTCGACACCAACGCAGTTATCCCCTGTTCGCGCAGCAATTCGGCGAGAATGGCCCAGAAATTCCGTCGTGATACCGGATCGACGCCGGTAGTCGGTTCATCCAGAATGACCAGTTCGGGCTGATGGATCAGCGTACACACCAATCCCAGCTTTTGTTTCATACCGCCGGAGAGGTTTTTCATTGGCCGCTCCCGAAATTTATCCAGTCGGGTCATTGCAAGCAGTTTCTCTTTACGTTCGGCCAGTTGTTTGTGTGAAACCTGTCGCAGTTGCGCAAAGAAGTCGATATTTTCTTCTATCGACAAATCACCATACAGATTAAGCCCCAGCCCCTGCGGCATGAATCCCAACCGGCCTTTGATCTTTTCGGCGGAGGCTTCGGAATCAATCTTAACCCCCAACACTTCCAGCGTACCATCTTCAAACGACAATACCCCGGCAATCGCCTTCATCAGACTGCTTTTGCCCGAGCCATCCGGTCCAATCAGCCCATAGATTTCGCCGCGTTTAACTGTCAGATCAACTGCATTGACCGCCACTTTCTGTTTATACCGTTTACCAAATCCGCTAATGTTGATAACCAGCTGTTCTTCTACCAGCGCGGCTTCGCCCATGGACTTGCCTCCTGCCAGCGTATTACGGCATCTGCGGGGAGGCCGGGAGTCAGTTTATGCTCAACATTTTCATTCAAATAAAGTTTAACGGCATACACCAGCTTGACCCGTTCATCCGGGGTTTGCACTTCCTTAGGGGTGAACTCTGCTTGCGATGCAATATAGCGCAGCGTGGCAGCAAACGGTATATCCGGGTAAGCATCGGTGAATATTTGGGCGGGTAAACCCAATCGCACCTTGCCGATTTCTTTTTCTGGGACATAGACTTTCAAATACAGTTTATCCAGATCCACAATGTCGAAGAGCGGGCTGCCAGCGGCAACTATTTCACCGTTATCCACCATCCGTGTGGTAATCATGCCCGTTGCCGGCGCCTGGATAACCAGATCATTCATTACGCTTTGTGCTTCCGCCAATGCCGCTTCCGCTTGCGTCACCTGAGCGGCCAAGGCTGCGACCTCATCTGCTTTAGCGTTAATCTGCTCATTCCCCAGCTCCGCTTCCGCCAACAGTTTTTCCGCCTGCGTTCTGGCGGCCTGGGCGGTGCTGTGTTGGGCGCGTGCAACTTTCCAGCTCAAATCCGCCTGCTCGCTGCGCCGTCTTTCTACCGTCTCTCTTTGTAACAATTCCCGGAACCGTTCCGCGTCTTTCAGCATCTGCTGCTCAGTGGCACGGCTAGCCTGCAATTCTGCATCGGTATGCTGCAACCCCGCTTTAGCGGTCGCAATCTTTAATGGGACATTTTGCTTAAAGACAGACAGCGCGGTTTGCGCGGCCTTAAACCCGGCTTTTTTGACATCTAACGCAGCTTTGGCTTGATTCACTTTAGCCAGTAGCTGAGCATCATCAAGTTTCAGCATGACCTGGCCTTTTTCAATCAGATCGCCTTCTCGCGCCAGCACTTTAACCACTCGCCCCGGCCATTTGCCGGATACTGTGTAATGGTCGCCCTCAAAACGGCCATTAGCCTGCACTAATCCTTCAGGAAAAGGCGGTTCACGCCACCAGAACCACCAAGTGGCTAAGACGATTAGCAAAAGGCCGGTGGCTAGTGCTATGAACGCGAGTATTTTGGTTTTCTTTCCCATCGTGGACACTATTTTCTCTAGTTGGTGAACGCGGTAATATTTACTCGCTGATAAAATACGGCTTCTTGCAGATTCATGTCATGCTTGCAAGAACAGGAAACAACTCGGTTAAACCCTTTGCAATAAATTCCACCGCAATGGAAGCAATAATCAAGCCCATTACCCGAGTCACAACGTTCATGCCGGTACGTCCCATAAATTCGGCAATTCCGGGGGCTGACAGTAAGGCTATTAATACGACACAAGAGACAGTTAAAATCACCGCGCCCACCAACAGAAAATGCGAAATAGAGTGCCCCATATGCCCATAGACGATTGCGGTACTAATAGCGCCCGGGCCACTGAGTAAAGGAATTGCCAACGGCACTACTGCTATGGATTCTTTATCATACGATTCGGCACGCTCTTCAGGCGTATGCCGGACGCGATCTGGACTGGCATTCAACATCGAAATACCCATGAGTAATACCAATAATCCTCCTGCCACTCGAAAAGCAGGCAGTCCGATGCCAAGAAAATGCAGTATTGGCTCTCCGGCCACTAATGCAAGGCATAACACCATTGCGACTGAAAAGGCGCAAACCAAGGCCGTTTGTTTCTGGTCCACCGATGTGCGATTTTCGGTCAAAGATATGAAGATGGGAATAACTCCAATTGGGTTGACTACAGAGATCAATCCGGCCGATAGTTGCAAATATTCGTTCCAATTCAGCATGAATCAGGCATTTATGAAAGTCCCCATAAGTAAACTAAGTTTGATAAACATAACAAAACGCACCGCCGTCGCATCGTTGGGCAGAGCTATAGCGAAGCCCAATATTCGGGACTTCGAAGCTTTAGATCTATAAACGGACATCCCACGTCTGAGGGTTTTTTCTTACATGGAAAACGGCAGTAACAATGACTTGTTTGCTTTGAACTAAATAAAAAATTCGGTATGGAAACCGTCGAATAGCAATGCCTCTAAGCGCTTTGTGGATAATTTTGTAATGTAACGGATTCCGTTCAATTTTGGACGGTCCTTCTTCAATGCAAAGCAGAACATCATGACCTAGCCCTAAGCGCTGGTTTTCAAAGTACTGGTAAGCAGCCTTAATATCTGATTCTGCTTCTTTCCGAACAGTTAAGGAATAATTCATACACTCCTGACAATCTGCTCTTTAACTTCATGCCATGAAGAACCAATATCCTGGTCATCGAGAAACGTCTGCAATCTTCGGTCTAGTTCAGCCTTTTGTTTTTCAGGTAATTCGATAGCGGTATCTTCATCAATAACGCTGTCCCATAATTTTTCCGCCAAAATAATGCGCTCAGAAATGGAAAGTTCTTGTATTTTCATGTTAATACCCATTATTACTAATTTTGTTTAGTTAAATTTTACCCGTAATTGACTTTCTGAATTTCTATCACTTTAGAGCTTCCTCTACCAATGCGCTTCACTTTGTTCAGCACATCCTATCGAACTTCGATATTGCCTGGCTTCAAAATTTAGTTACCTTCAGACCCGAAGCGTTGCATTTTGCTCAACCATTTCTTCCGTTCTGTATCATCAAGAGCATCAATCATACCAATAAGCGTATCTTTTACCGGCCCAATTCCGCTCCACCCAAGGATATTCCGCTCTAAGCTTCTCAAGCTATGGGCAAGGAAGTACCAGCGATAAATAAAAGCGGGCATCCCCATGGTAATGACAATTCTTGCCGACTTACCCGTTAATAGCTTTTTCCACGGCATGCCTTTGGCAGACTCGCTAGCCGCAAAGCCAGGCCTAAAGACTTGTTCCAGAAACGCCTTAAAATAGGCAGGCATAGTCCCAAGCCACAAGGGATAAAATATGACTAAATGCTCTGCTGATTGGATCATTTGTTGAGCATTTCGAATGGACTCTGGAGGTTCCCCCTGGTCAAATTCTTGTTTGGAACGGATTAGAGGAAACTCGATTTGAGCAACATCGATTATTTTAACTTTATGCCCTGCCGATTCAGCACCTTCAGCATACGCTTTTGCTAGCGCATGACAAAAATGATTTTCACCAGAGTCGGGATGACCCTGGATGATAACGATTTGCTTAGCCATTATGAAGCCCCTTAGTCACGACGTGACTATAATTAAAAACCCGATTTTTATTGCACTTTTGTCTTCAAGCATCCGTTTGTTGATTAATGCGCTGTTGCTACGCGCTTCAGAAGGGATGTGGAGGACGTATCCATACGTGGCTTCACAACAACACCCCCACCGCCCGCCTTAAATGCAACCCCGCCAAAGCCGCATCATAACTCGCATTATTAAAATTATCGTAGGTTTTGGTGCGCAAATCTTCCGCCTGTAGCACTTCAGTATTGGTCGCGAAGCCTTGTTGATAACGGTCAGTGGTCACTTTCATATTTTCATCTGCTTGCGCGATGGCTTGCTTGGTAACGGCTATGCGCTGTTGCGCTTCCTGGCTATCCAGCCAGGCCTGACGTACCTGTAAACTGATCATGCTGGTCAGCTCTTCACGCTGTTCTTTTAAGGCCAGCGCCTGGCGGCTAATGGCATCACTGCTATGTCCGGTGCTGCCGTCAAACACTTTCCACTGCACGCCGACATTGACCATCCATAAGCCTTGGAATGCCTGATAACGGTTTTCCTGGTATTGATAGCCGCCATTGATGGCGACCTGAGGCAAAGAACCGGCTTTTACACTCTGCGCCTGCTGTTCCAAGGCTTCTATTTGCTGGGCGAGCACGATGAGTTCCGGTCGTTGCGTCAAGGCAGTGTTACTCAGCTCCGGCAATGTTCCCGGTAATAATGGCGGGAACAGCGGTTTAAGTTTGACTGCCTCGGTCAGCTGACGATCCAGTAACTGATTATAATGTGCCTGGGCGCTATCCAGTTGATTGCTTGTCTTTAGCACCAGTTGTTGCGCATTCGCCAGTTCAACATTGGCTGCCAATAGATCATTTTTGGCCACCACACCTTTATCAAAAAGATTCTGCACATCTTTCTGATGGGCGGTCAGACTTTCGATATGACTTTGCGCCACCTGCAAGGCACCTTCTATACGCAAGACGGCGACATACGCTTCGCCCACCTGCATTTTGACAGTTAATTCAGAACTGATTTCATTGTGCTGCGCTGCTTGCAAAGCAGCCTCGGCGGCATTAATGCTATGACTGATACGGCCGCTGGTAAATAGTGGTATTGAAGCAATCGCCTGGGCTTTCAAGCTCCCGGCTTGCGAGGTGTTAAATTGCCCACTTTGCCCGCCAAAATTAGCTTTGGCGGCCGGGGTTTCGCTAAATTGGGTATAACCCGAACCAACATTCAACTCTGGCAGCCGCTGTCCCTCAGCCGCTTGTAACTGTTGCGCCGAGGCACTGGTGTCAGCCACTGCCGCTTTAATCTGGTGATTATTCTCAAGCGCAATCCGCCAAGCCTCTTCTAAGGTTTCTGCCACAGCGTTTTTGGTTTGAAAAACCATTAAAACACTCAGCAAGCCGATTATCAGTTCGTGTTTGTTTAACAGCATAAAATATTAACGGTATGAAATAGACATGATTCTTTTTTACACCTTGTCGCTGCGAATGTCACCCTGTTGAACATCAAGTTCCTGCTCGTTCGCGCAGGAGCTTGGGCATATAATTGCGGTCACCCAAGACCTCCAGCATTGGCCCATGAACATCGAACTTGATAATGCTCACGGAGGCTGCGGGTGCGTCAATACGATCACGGTAACGGCCAATATCAATGCCCATCAGACTACAGAGGATAATGCGTATCGTGGCCTTATGGGATACCACCAACACATTGCCGCTTTTATACCTGGATTCTATTTCGGTGATGAC
>JAYTJI010000275.1:0-23636 GCA_043731245.1 Methylococcaceae bacterium
CCGAAACATTTTCGCTAATCTACTTCAGAATTTCACCATCCACTCAGTACGAAATCCGTAAGAAAGATCCTGACTTTCTTGCCCGGCTACAAATGAATCCAAACGTAGCACATGGTGTTTGCCGATATTTCGCTGATAGCGGGCACCAAAACCCAATACGCCTTCATCTCTTTGGCTTTTGGTACTCGTGCGGCCACCGGCTTCAAAGATAAGCTGGCTCTGGATGCCGTCGAAAAAAATCTGATAACCGATAGCCGTACCAATGGTATCGTTGATCGGTTGTCCGAGCGGAACGCCGTAACGGCCGGTTCCCACCGGGCCATATAAGATGCCAAGGTTTGCTAAAGGCCCTCCCCTATCTGGGCTACGTCCAGCTGAGGTAAACTGGTCAATATTCCAAAAAGTATTGAAATAGACGAGATTGTCGGAACCGTGTAGCGTGGTGGACAATTGCGACAGCAAAAGTACGCCACTGCCGACTACCGGGGAATTGCCTTGCTCCGGAATAGAGGCGTTAACCCGGAATGTTGTGTTAAGCCAGTCGAAACGTTGGGTTGATGCAGCGCCTACATACCAGGCATTTTCATTGCCTTCGTCACCAACATAAAGTAAATCCAGAGAAAGGGTATTATCCCATGCGGTATCAGCTTCAGTTAACAATCCAAACAGGTTCGCAGAGCGGGTATTGTTAAGTTGGGCCAGATCGTTGTTACCTCGTTGGATATGAGTCCAGCCGTAGATGCCGGTTATGCGGAGATTCGATATACCATCAAAAGAAAGTGAGTTACGGGTAATTCCAACCGTATCTATGATGTCGTTGAGTAGTATGCCATCCTGGAGCTGTAATCGCTGGCGGCCAATGGAAAATCCGACATCAAGGGTTTTTGAGTCAGTCGGATCCAGCCCCGGAAATATCTCGCCGAAATCACCCTCAAAATAGAGCTGGGTGAGCCTGGAGTTGAAGTCCTCCGTCCACCCGTCATTATTGTTAGGCTGAAAATTGTAGCCCGTGTAACTACCGGTTTCACGATCAATTGGCCGTAATGAGAACAGTACCCGTTCAGTTCCTGAAAGGTTGATGTTACCGTCTAAGTCTAACCGGTTGGCCCATTCAATGGTGTTACTTTTGCCGCTCTCGAAGCTCTGGAAGGCGCTACGAAAAGATCCAGATAATAAAAACCAGGGTTGTAGCAATTGGCCGGTAGGCGTCTTAATGCCAGGCTGAATCGAGCCGTTGCCGAGAAAAGGGTCGCCGAATTCAAGAAGCGGTTTCAAGCGCTCGACCGGTTCTACCGGATATTGCTTCACCTTATCAGACAGAGCCCACCGACTGTCGGTCGTCGCCTTTTGGTTACGATAGAACTCGACCGCACTGCGGCCTTCAGGAACAGATACTTCCTGGGCTTTATTTTTGGTATCAGGAACGCTTAATAATGGCTTGCTGTTCTGCTGATTTTCTTCAGCCGACACGTTAGAGCCTACAAATGTCGCCAACATCGCCAACGGAAGTAGCGTTTGCAAGCGTCGATTCACACTGGGTTTATTTAATAGTAACATCTCGTTCCCACAGCACACGGTAAAGATCAACCAGCTTATCGCCAATGGCACGGGCAGTTAGACCGTATTCAAAGCCTGCGCCCGCAATGTCATTAATTAGATGTGGCGGAAGTTGGCCGGCCACAAGCTTGATATTTAAATTGTAAGGCGCTCGACCTGTCAGTAGTTCTTGATCGACGTGATAACTTGCCCAGCGATTCCCCAGCGCTTCAATACCTTTCTTTTGTAACCGAATGTCACTAATGCCGCCGAACAGTACCGCTGGCGTGTGTGGGGGGCGTACAAAGATCAAGGGACTGATGGAATAGTTGGCCGGCAGCACCTGTTCGCGATCTCCACCATGCGTCGTATGGACTAAGATGGGGGACCGCAGATTGAAGAGCTGCTCGTCTATCGGCATGCCACCATTATGGACGTACAAAGAGTGGGTATCGCGGACGTCTCCGTTAGGATCCAGGTCGCCGGATCGAAAAATGACGGCTTTGTCAGCATCGGTCACGGTAACCTGCAAGAATACATTACGTTCAGCAATCAGCCCTGAGGGCACATGATGGCCGTCCGTTAAATTTTTGACTTCTATATCAAACTTAAGCCCTTTTTCTTTTTCAAGAATTTTAACGTCGCCCAGGCCGTAACCGTTGCGCATTAACGTCGTTGCCCGCATCCGGTTTTCAGCCAATAATTCCAATTGCTGATCGATTATTTCCCTGGCTGCTATCCGTTCTTCAGGGTCTGCCCAAATTCCAGGAAATTTTGCGCTCTTGGGCACGTTATCTTCGAATGCTTTGGAGCCCCACCCGGCTTTAACGTCAAAAGTTAGCCATTCCTCCGGGGTCGCAAATTCCTGGGCTTCCGGGTTGATAGGGAATATGCCTGGATGCACAACAGAACTATCCGGCCCTGCAAACATATGATTGGTGCGCCGGGCAGGATGTGTTGGCTGACCACGGACGATTGCGGCGGGAGCCTCAGGATATTCCGAGAAAACGCCGGAAGTTGGCCCCATATGGCAACCTTGGCAGGTCACACCCCTTTTAGCTGCTGGTGTCTGCTTGTATTCGCTAAAAAGATCTTCAAACCGGGCACCGTTAGGTATGCGTACATCATGGCAACGTCCACAAAAGCCTGGATTAGACATCTGCTCAAGATGCTGCCCTTCTATATGTGTATTGATAGGGTAATCCGCATTAGCTTCTTGCACACGTTCAAGCTCCGTATCATCATCCCTGGGGCCATAGATAGGGCCCGCGATATTGCCCGGTTCAAGGGGAAAGCGACCGGTTATTTTGCCATAGGCTTCAGGTACCCGGTGACAGACAACACAAGTGATCCCTTCTAAAGCGACTTTCGAGCGTTTGCTATTGCTGGTGAGGATGGGTTCGCCGGTAAACATGCCCACTTGCGTGTGGCAGCGCTCGCAAAAATCCCCCAACGTCCCTTGGGTCAATTTTACCAAAGTCGCCTGATAGGCGAGAAAAGTGGGGCTAATCTGGGCAAAAGCGTGACGCGAAACAGACCATTCACGGTAAATTTGCAGGTGGCAACCGCCGCATTCTTGAGCGGATGGGAATTGGGTTTGCTTAAATATTTCATCGTGGGCTTTGCCTCCCGATGTATCTGTATGTGTGTTAAGTACCTTTTTTTCAGTTCCTGGCGAAGCGTTCTTGGGCCCCAGCTCGGCACGGATAAAATTGATCATATGCCATATTTCGTCCTTTGACAGGGCACTTTTAAAACTGGGCATGGACGCTTTCCCTGTCCTAATTTTCGTGTATATGGCCCCGTCAGACTGATCCAAAACGTCTGGACTTGTTAAATTTGCCGGCTTAGGTGTAAGAAAAGAGGCCATCTGCCCATCCCCTTTCCCTGTTTCTCCGTGGCATTGTTGACATTCGCGCAGATACACACTTTTACCCTCAGTCAATGAAGATGCGTCTGGAGTGACCGGGTTTTCGATGCGGGAAAGGCGCGGCGAAACTCGCCATTTATCGGCGTTTTCTTGACCCGCCAGCGCGTGCCCCGACATCAGAATTAAGCTGATCAAAAGCATACTGGCAATGGCGATTTTGCAAGAGGGTAGTAATTTTTTTCGCATTTAAAAACCAAACTATAGGTAGATAGGCTGAAATCTATGGACATACAATTGATAGTATCATTTGTATGTTTCGGCTATATTACATTCCTTACAATATGATTATTAATATAACATTAAGATTTAAATAAAAGCAAAAATATACTCACGATATTAGTGTATTAGCGAATTCATGCGCAGGTTATCACATCCAAATATTGGCACTTATATAAGATATTCCTTAAATGATTTTGTGATTTTGTCAGCCGGGAGGTTGTGGCACAAAAACACCCCACAAAATGGTGTGCAAACCACCGGCTCACACAGTGTGATTGGCTAAGTTAATAAACGTCTGTTAAAGCGACGTTATTTACCCGCGAAGAGCGCCAAACAATAATTTTTAGGTGGGCAATTTTTTCTACGTAGGGACATACACTCAGAATGAGCGGCGAGACATAGAGCTATTTTATTGCCAAATACCTTACACCTGCTAGATCTCAGCAAGAATATCAAGCGCTTCAGCAAGCGTAGACACTGCGTGAATCTCCAAACCCTTGACAGGCGTTTTCGGAGCATTGGCCTTGGGAATAACCGCTTTTTTAAAGCCATGCTTTGCCGCATCATTAAGCCGTGCATGACCATTGGCAACCGGCCTTATTTCACCACTCAGACCAATTTCTCCAAAAAAGAACACGTCATGCGGAATCACCTTGTTTCTCAAACTGGAAACAATTCCGACAACAATTGCTAAATCAGAGCTGGTTTCTGTCACTTTAATACCGCCAACAACATTGGCGTAAATTTCATCCTGTGCGGTAAAAATACCGCCGTGCCGATAGAGCACAGCCAGCAACATGGCCAGACGGTTTTGGTCGAAACCGACGGCCAATCGCCTTGGATTGCCATACTGACATTCAGTTACCAATGCCTGAATTTCCACCAGCAGAGGCCGCGTCCCTTCCCACAATACAGTCACCACACTGCCCGATGATGGTTTTTCTGCCCTGTTTAAAAACATGGCAGAAGGATTCTTGACTTCTTTAAGCCCTGAACTATCCATTGCAAAAAAACCCAATTCACCGACACTGCCAAAGCGATTTTTATCTGCCCTTAACACCCGAAAGCGGGCATCGTCCGTCGAACCCAGCATAACCTGAGTATCGACGATATGACTCAAAGTCATGGGCCCCGCCAGTGATTGATCCTTGGTCACATGCCCGACCATAAAAATAGAAACATGATGCTTTTTTGCATATTGAGTGAGATAACTGGCCGACTCCCTGACTTGAGAAACTGATCCGGGCGCGGAATCCGCGTCTTGTGTGTGCATCACCTGAATCGAGTCAATCACCAAAATTTGCGGCTTGATTTCATCTAATATATCGCAAATACGCTGTACCGAAGTTTCCATCAGCATCATGATTTTATCGGCCGGAAGCTTCAACCGGTGCGCCCTTTCTGCAATTTGTTGCAGTGATTCCTCGCCCGACACATACAACACGCTAATGGATCTATCAGCAATATTGGCAATTGCCTGCAACAAGAGCGTGCTCTTCCCTGCCCCCGGTGCTCCGCCAATCAATACCACGCTACCGCTGACAATACCGCCGCCTAAAACGCGGTCAAATTCTGAAATCCCCGTCGAAATTCTTTCAGCTTGTGACAAATTAACATCGGCTAATAATTTAACCTCGGATCGGCTCCCGGCATAACCCGTACGGCTGCTGCGCTCTACGCTTGCAGAGCCCAGTCGCACTTCCTTAATGGTATTCCATTCGCCGCAACTCGTGCATTGCCCACCCCAACGTGGATAATCGGCACCACATTGGTCGCAAACAAAAGCCGTTTTTATTTTTTTACTCATTGCTTGATTAATATTTTCGTTCTACTTTTTAATTGATATCCGAGTTTAACAAAATAACTTCAATCTCTTCGGTAATTTCTTCCTGACGATAGATCTGGGATTTTCGGCGCAGATTTACCGTTTCATCATCCAGATGCTTTACCGCACCTTCCAAGTGCTGTAAACGTCGTTGATTTTCAGCCATTAACGAAATGTAAAAGATTTTATGTAGCACCGCGAACAGGTAATGATCTGTCAAGTCAGAAAAAAAATCAGCAGGTGGAAGATTAAGTACCGGTGGGTTTCCATAACGCAAAGTTCGTTGTTGTAGTCGAGGAAAAGGTGGAAGTATCTGCCGTCTGGTGATTTGGTTTGAACCATTATCATGATAAACAACTGTCAACTGAAGTGTAGCGGCGACATGAGTGGCATTATTTCTGGAAATCAGTAATGAACTGATAGTATCAATCAACCGGTTAAGGATCGCTGGCACTTCTTCTGCAACATTGGCGCCTTCAATTGAGGCGATTACTTCAAGAGGATTATCTACTAGCCTGTTACCAAGTCTGCTGCCGATGGCAATAATGCCAGAATAAGCGTCTGCGGCAATCGCATTAATCAGGCTTTCGTTAAAATCACCGCAAAAACCCCGCTCAGCACCCACTAAGATACAAATAGGCGTGACGTTTCCATCAGTGACTGGTAAAGGGTAAAAGTCCAGAAAATCCAGTGCCGTCTGTTCAATATTGGCTACAGCCTGACCCTGCATGGTTTGAAAACGCCCTAGTTTGTGAATTTCAATCAACGCTAGGTTTTTCATTGAATTTAAAATGCTGCGTATCTCCTCCATTTGCGCGATATGCAATTGCAGTTCACGGCTTTGGCTCATGTCGGCTGTTTGGGGGTAATGTTAAGCCAATCGCTGACGGCACTTAGCCATTGTTCAAGGCTGCTGTCCAGCGTCAGCGTCGTGTTTCTGATACCTTGGTCAATGAGTTCAAGATAGCCCGTAATATCTTTAGGTTCTGCCTTATTAAAAAAACCTTCATTAAAGGCAGTCAGCCAAGCCAGTTGAAAGAGACTACTGAGCGGAGCGAGTCGATCCTGTTTGAGTATTTCCCGTAACAAGCGTCCCCGTTTAATCCGTGCTTCCATAGACGCTTCCAGCCGCTGACCAAAACGGGTAAAAGCCTCAAGCTCCAGAAACTGCAAATAATCCAATTTCATTTGTCCGGCTTGATTGCTGATGCTGGAATGCTGGGCTTTGCCGCCTATCCGTGAAACTGATTTGGTGATATCGATAGCGGGACGAAATCCTGATACAAACAGATCATTATCCAGATATATTTGCCCGTCGGTAATGGAAATAATATTGGTTGGAATGTAGGCGGCGATTTCACCCTGCTTGGTTTCGACTATCGGCAGTGCCGTCATGCTGCCGCCACCATTTTCTGCATTCAAGCTGGTTGAACGTTCCAGTAAACGGGAGTGGACAAAGAAAATATCGCCGGGATAAGCCTCCCGCCCCGGTGGCCTTCGCAGCAACAGAGACAGTTCCCGATAGGTTCTGGCATGGGTAGACAGATCATCGTAAATAATCAAAGTATCCCTACCCTGTGCCATCCAGTATTCGGCCAGCGCACAACCGGCAAACGGGGCAATATATTGTAAACCGGGCAAGGCGCTGGCTTCGGCGACAACGCATACCGTGTAATCCAGCGCCCCATGATTTCTGAGAATTTCCAGGGTACTGACGACGGCAGAGCGCTTCTGACCGATTAGCACATAGATACACAACACATCCTGGTCTTTTTGATTAATGACCGAGTCGATGGCGATTGAGCTTCTGCCCAAACCGCCATCGCCCACTATCAATTGTCGCTGGCCTTTGCCTATGGGGATCAGGGTATCAATGATTTTAATGCCGGTGTATAGCGGTTTATGGACAAAATCCCGGGCGATAATAGCGGGCGATCCTTTTTCCAGATTTTCTCGCCCTGCATGGGCAGGTGCTGGCAAGCCATCCAGCGGAGTTCCTAATGGATCAATAATCCTGCCTAAAAACTCGTCACCGACCGGTATGCTGAGCGAATCTTGAGAGAGAAAAACTGTGGTGCCTGAAGTCAATGCTTCGGTTTCATACAATAAAATAGCGCCGATTCTGTCGCGGTTAAGATCAAATACCATGCCCCGGCTGCCGTCGGCAAAAATCAGAATATCTTCGATGGCCGCCGAGGGCAAACCTTTGATCCAGCTAATCCCATCACCGATAGAAACCACGGTGCCTTGTTCGATAACACGTAGCCCTGGACTATAATTAGCAAGCCAGTCTGCCTGCTTGTCCAATAAACTGAGGGGGGCTTCTGACTTATTCAGATTCATTAGCAATCTCGGCAAAACCAATCAGCTCATGTTGGAGGTTGGCATTTAAGACCCAAGCACCGATGTCCATCCGTACACCTGCAATCAACTCTACATTCTGATGATATTGAAAATTGATTTGACTGTTAATTAACGAGCCCAGCTTTTGTTCCAACTGTAGCCGCAACTCATCTTTTAATGGATAGGCACTAGTCACCATGATAGGCACCGTTTTTTTGGTTCCAACCATTTGCAGACACTGCTTACATGCTTCCGGTAAAGTCTTAAGATTGTCCAACAGCATGTCGAATAATCGCGCCTCCAACTCAGGACTGGCGGACTGTTTCAACAGCATTCCGGCAAAGCGGGCACCGTTTTGTAACCCCTGTTTTTCGGCTTGCTGCTGTAGCTCTCTTTGCTGACGCAGGAGTGTCACGTTTATTTTTTGCTTTTCCTGTTCAAGATCGGCATTCAGCTGAGCTAATTGCGCTCTTCTTTCGACTTCGATTTGCTGGTGCAGTGCAGTAAGAGCAGCTTGTTTTTCTTGTTCCCACAGCTTTTGGCGACTTTCATAAAGGCTACGTTGTTCTTCCGCCTTTTGTTGCATCGTTTTAGCATCGGCAAGTGATTGATCTATAAATTGCTTACGCTTAGCGATGACTGCCAGCAAAGGTTTGTAAAAAAGGCGTTGCAAAATCCAGATCAGAATCAGGAAATTGATGATTTCAAGAATAAAGGTGGAAACATTGAATTCCATGTGAGCCTTCCAGGTGAGCTATTTATTAACAATGTATTCAAGCAATGGATTCCGGAACAGCACAATCAAAATAATAACCAGACAATAGATAGCCAATGATTCGATCATAGCCAAACCGATAAACAGGGTGCGCATAATCGAGCGTTCCGATTCCGGTTGCCGCGATAAGGCGTCAAGCGCACTACTAATGGCCTTACCCATAGCCAGCGCGGGTAACATGACCCCCAAAGCGATTCCGAAAATAGCGGCAACGCTGGATCCAAGGACAATCAAAGCGATGTCAGTCATAAACTACTCCTGTGAGTTAAGTTGTTGGGATTGCATGGCACCAGCCAGGTAGATCAGCGCCAGCATGCCGAAGATATAGGCCTGTACCAGCGCTTCAATGATATGCAACATCAAAATGGGGATAGGTGCGAGGAAGCCAGCCACCAGCAAAATCAGCATAGCCGCCATTTCCAGACTCATCATATTGCCAAACAAACGAATCGCCAGCGCCAGGGTACGGGTAAATTCGCTGATAATATGAAAAGGCAGCAAAATCGGGCTGGGCGTCAGGTAATGATGCAGGTATTTTTTCAACCCCAGTGTTTTTATGCCAAACCAGTGTACCGAAAAAAACACTAAAACAGCCAGTGCCGAGGTCACGGAAAGATCACGGGTAGGCGAATGTAATTCCGGAATTAAACCCACCAGATTGGCAACGATCAGAAACAACCAAAGGGTCGCAATAAAGGGCATAATTTGCCGTCCATGTTCAGGAGCGACAGCGCTTATTGCCTCGTCGATAGCCTCGACTATACCTTCAACCGTAGTTTGCAAGGAATCGGGCAACATCTCCAGGTGCCGCGTTGAAAACCAGGCTATCGCCGAAATCACCAGCATAATTCCCCAGGTGGTAATGAGTGATGCACCAATTACGACAGGGCCTAGAGCAAAAGAAAATTCATGATCCATTATTTATCTTTAATCAGAAAATACACATTAAAAATCCCGATAACCAAGCCGGTAAACAATAAACTCAGCGTCCAACGCGTTGAGTAACCTTCCACCATCCCGTCCAGCCAATGCCCCAGATAAACTCCGCCAATCATAGGCAACACCATCACTAAACCCAATGTACCAATATACACCGTTTGTGATAACAGATTCGGCCTATCCAGTTCCGCTTTTTTAATGCGCTTAATCTGGCTTTCAATCTTCTTTTTGAGATGCTGTTGATTATTCATGACTGCCATACTGTCTTGCGTTTAAGCGTTAACATGCGCTTAAGCATAGCTTGTTCCATCCGGTGCAAACTTTCCCGTGTCGCGTGCAGATTTTCTTCCTCCGTTATCAATTGCTGCTCCAGTAAGGTACTGATTCGTTCAAGGTCTGTGTCTATCAGAAAATGCCGGGTACTTATCGTTAATTCATTATTGTTGAAATAGATAACTGCACCAGGCAGAGCCAAATATTGCCAGTCCTCTGTTCCTATGCAAAAACGCGCCAAGCCAAAAACCAGTGTCGTCATAAAGCGTGCGTGATTAGGCTGAATTCCAAAACTGCCCGAGGCATCTTCTCCTACAAAAGAAGTGACGCCGGTAATTCGCTGTTCATGGGTTGCATCAAACAGGTTCAGTACGAATTGGCTCATTAAAGTCCCTCCATGGAGCCACGCATATAGCATTGCTCTTCGGATAATTCATCATAGTGTCCTGCCAAAAAGGCCTCGCAATCCGTCAATGTCTGCTCCAGTGGCACTGAAACTCCGGTTTGTTTGGTATGCTGGGCTAAAACCGAAAACGGCTGGGTGAGATAACGTTGCAATTTACGGGCACGCATAACCACTTTGCGATCGACCTCGGACAGTTCTTCAATACCGAGCATAGCAATAATATCTTCCAATTCACGATAACGCGCCAGATGTTCGCGGACACTTTGAGCCACGGCATAATGGCGATCACCCAATGTGTGCCTGTCCATCAGTTTACTGCTTGAGCGTAATGGATCGACAGCGGGGTAAATGCCTTTGCTGGCCTGATCTCTGGACAGGATAACCGTAGTGTCAAGATGACTGAGTATGGCACTGACTGCCGGATCCGTCATATCATCCGCCGGCACATAGACTGCCTGCACCGAGGTGATAGCGCCCTGCCGGGTAGAAAGAATGCGATCTTCCAGTTCCGCGACTTCTGTGGTTAATGTCGGCTGGTAACCCACTGTAGCGGGCATACGACCGAGCAGGCTTGATATTTCACTGCCCGCCTGGACAAAACGAAAGACATTATCGACTACAAACAATACTTCTTTATGCAAGGTATCGCGCAGGTATTCCGCATAGGTTAATGCCGACAAGCCAACCCGAAAACGCACGCCGGGCGATTCATCCATTTGTCCGAATACCATCAAGGTATCAGGTATGACACCCGCCTGCTGCATTTCCCGCCATAACTCGTGGGCTTCACGGATACGTTCTCCAACCCCGGCAAAAACGGAAACACCTTTGTGGATAGCAGAAACAGCATGAATAAACTCCATAACCAGCACTGTTTTGCCAACCCCTGCTCCACCGAATAATCCGGTTTTTCCACCTTTAACGAAAGGACATAATAAATCGATAACCTTAATACCCGTCTCCAAAATACCACTTATGCCTATGGCTTCGGATAATGGCAGCGGTTTCGCATGAATATTGCGGAATTCGTTTTTCGCCAAAGCCGGTAGTCCGTCTAGCGGTTCGCCAAATATATTCAATAACCGGCCTAAACATTGTTCGGAAACCGGAATGTGCAAAGGTGCGCCAGTATCAAATACAATCATACCTCGACTCAAGCCGGCAGTGCCATGCAAGGTAATAGCCCTGACATGCCGTTCATCAAGATGTTGATGCACCTCAAACATAAAGGTGGTGTGATCGAAACAAGTACATAAAGCCTGACGTAACGGTGGCAACTGAGTGCAATCAATAATCACCACCGGGCCATGCACTTCAACGATAGTGCCGATAGCCTGCCGATCTTCTTGTTGCGGATGTAAATTATTCAATGTTACACACTCTAATCGTCATAAAAATCACATCTCCACCCTTATAAAGTGGGACACTGGGAAATTATCTGCTGTCAATCTAATGTATACCGCAGCTTGATTGTAAGCCACAAAAATATTTTACATCCCAGTATTCGCTATAGATCGCTATAACATACAAGGCTATAATCGCCGCTGTGATGTGCCTCAGTCAGAAGCATCAAATCGAAGCGTTTTTCTATAGGAAACCTCTAAAGGTGCCTATTCATGCTTCGACAGGCTCAGCACAAACGGATAGACCACTAATTTACAAAAATAACCGTTCCACTGAGCTGTGAGCTTGTCTATTTATGCCAAACCAAATTGCTTTTGATCCCGCCGGATGGCTGCACGATTATGGCGATAGTTTATATCGTTACGCATTGTTGCGTGTACGCTCAGAAGCCATTGCGGAAGACTTGGTGCAAGAAACTTTTTTGGCAGGGCTGCAATCGCTGTCATCTTTTAACGGACAATCCAGCATTAAAACGTGGTTGCTAGGGATTATGAAACATAAGGTAATGGATTATTTTCGTCATCAATATAACAAAACCGAATCATTAGCTGCCTATGATGATGCGGCTGATTTATCGGCGGAACAATTTGATGGGTATGGACATTGGAAAGAAGCTGTAGGACATTGGAAAACACCCGAAAAAAATTTGCATAATGAACAATTTTGGAAAATTTACCAACAATGCTTATCGCGTTTACCTGAAAATATGGCGGCACTATTTGTACTGCGTGCAGTTGATGATTTATCTGCAGAGCAATGTTGTCAGGTTTTGAATATTGCAACGACTAATCAATTATATGTTGCTTTGTCGCGCACGCGTTTGAAGTTGAGGCAATGTATGGACACCTACTGGTTTATGAGGGAATAATACTATGCTAACCTGCAAACAAGCCGTTGATTTAACCTCTACCAGCTTAGAGGCACCACTCCCACGCTGGCAACGCTGGCAACTGCGCTTGCATTTATTGATGTGCCGCCATTGCCGCCGTTATTTGAAACAAATGCGTTTTTTGCGGCAGCTATCAGTTGTGATGAAGTCGCGTATTAAAGCTATTACTTTGTCAGTTGCGGCACGCGAACGAATTGCAAAAAAATTACAAAAACAGCCAAACACGAGTCAATGAGAAATTCTTTTCGCTACACACCCCTGAGTGCAGAAAAATCTTGCGCGTTGTTTCGGCAATTGGCACAGCTGGAAAAATCTGGCTTCCACGCTGATAAAGCATTTGCTTTAATTGCAGACACCGATAAGGCCTTAAAATTGCGTCTTCACGCTATCCAAACCCATATTAAAGCGGGTAAACCCATTGCTGAAGCAGGATTTAAAGCAGGTCTATTTAATGCAGTACAACAGGCATTGATTCATGCGGCAGAAAGTGGCGGCACCTTAGCAACGGTATATACCCGTTTGGCTGATCATTATGCCACTCGCGCCCAACGCTTGCGCAAAATCAAAACACAATGCTTGTTCCCCGCACTATTGCTAATTATTTCACTGTTTTTACAGCCGCTACCTGCGTTAGTGGCAGCGGATATAAGCTTATTACAGTATTTACAACTAAGCGCAGGTAAATTAGCATTGCTTGCTTTTACCGTTTATTTCGCTATCAGTTTACCCTCTATTTTAAACAATATGGGTTTAACAGCCGCTTTTCACCGCGTGCAAATACAACTGCCTTTAGTCTCTGGCTGGATTATAAAACGACAACTCAATGATTTTTATCACAACCTAACTCTTTTATTAACGGCGGGCCTGGCCTTTTCCGAAGCACTACCAAAAGCCGTTGCCGGCATCCCTAATAGCGCTCTGCAACTGCAATTTGCCCCAGCCTTAGCAAACGCCACTACCGGAGAACGGGTAACTGATGTCTTATTAATGGTTAAAAGCATACGCGGCCCGGTGCTACAAGTCGTCAACAGCAGCGAACACAGCGGCACCTTAGCAAAAGGGCTGCACCATTTTGCACAACTTGAAGCTGGCAACCTGCATTTGCAAGACGACCTGTTAGCGGAATGGTTGCCGCGTTTAGTCTATGCTGTCATTGCCGCAGGAATAGCGAAGTCTCTTATTGGCTTTTGAGCTTCTCTATTACCTTCACGGTCAAGCAGAAATAGTAAAGATTTTGACTGGATAGTTAATCTTTTCGGCTAATCTGCTTTCGTTTAAGGTTAAATTTGCTAAGCACTATTTGAATCCTGCTTTTTATACTTTGCGCGTTAATGATGACCAAAAACGGTACGGCAAAACCTGCCAGTACACAGAGTAGCAATACAGCCACAGTGAGCCTAGTCCAATCGACGGGATAAACATCCGCTTTAACCGGTGCGCTGATACCGGGAATACTCGGCAAATCACCATCGCCCCCGTCAACTTTTAATTGCGCTTTCATGCCCTTTTCCATGTGTTGCGGCAATTCACAATGGACAAGGTAGGTTTTCTTCTTGCTGGGTAAAATCAGAGATGCTTGCAATTGACCCTCGCCGTAGAGTTCCAAATGAAACATACCTTCTGGGTATAAATAACCCGGCAAGCCGTGAATCATCAGTTGATGGCGAATCTGATCGTCGTTGATAAAAGTAATGTTAATTTTTGCGCAGGGTTTGACACCCCACTCTTGCTGGTCAAACGCAAACATTTTGCCGGTGAATTTCAGCGCGTGTTTTTGACCGGCGCGAATGGTTATATCCACATTTTCTGAAATTTTCGTGCAGTCGCGGGGGAGATTGTCACTATTGGCATTCATAATCATGCCTTTTTCATCCATCACCATGCCGCCATGATTCATTGCTGATGCAGATTCGATAACGCTCAGCAGCAGTAAACCTATTATTAATGCTTTCATTGCTTTTGTTTCCGTTTATAGGCCAGCATACTAAAAATAAGCAGGCCAATAATTAATCCCATGACGAGGCCAAAAATAATGAGTTGCAAATAGTTTGGCGCTAGTAATCCAGCATCACCCAGTAAGGACGCAAAATCGCCGGTATTCCACACCGCCTGTTTTTTGGCGTAATAGTCTTTACTAAATATCTGATCGAATAATTCATCGTGCATTTTCGGCATGCCTTGCTCGTCAAGAAAAGGCTTGTAGGCAAGGATGGCTATATTACCTCCGGGTTCCATACCATCGGTGCTTGTGCCGGTTGGCACATGGTCATGAAACATCCATAACCCTGGGCCGTAACTGTGCAAGCCATCGTTTTGGGTTTGTAGATGTAAATCAGTCCGTTGTGCCGGGGCGATGTCAAACACGTCCCGTGTCACTTGCATTCCGGCGGGCTGGTCAACGCCGTCTAACGCGATAACAGTTGCTTTATGTCCGTGGATGTGAAGAGCGACTGAAGAGCGTTGTAAGTTGGCTACATGTAACTTAATGTTTTCATTTTCATCCGCGATAATCATTCCATCACGCAAGGTGTAGGGAAAAGAGTGGCCATTCAGCATGAAGTAATTTTCAAACGATTCGGTCATGTTGTAGTCGACTCTCATGCGCTGTGCGATCAGTCTGGGGTCATTCGCATTCTGGATAATTTGCGCCAGTTTTTTATCGACGGACTGGTAATGTAAGTCATATTCCTGGCTGTAGGATTTTTTGACCGCAACCGATGGATGACGTACTTGCCCTGCGCCGATATTGAAGGTTTGCAGCCAGTTATTGGGCTGTTTTTCTTCGACAATAAACAGGCCGCTCATTCCCATCATCATATGCTGTCCGGTTTGCACATGGCAATGATAAAGCATGGTTCCGGCATGTCTGGGTTGAATTTCATAAGTATGGCTTTTTCCGGGGAAAACGGCATGTTCTTCCATACCGTCATTATCTTCACCTTTGGCGGTTAGCCAGGGATGATCCACGCCATGAAGGTGAATGGTATGGGGCAAATAATGCGTGTTTTCCAGGGTGATATAAACCTTGTCGCCTTGTTCAACGCGAATCACAGGGGACGGAGCGCGTAATAATGGATTGGCTACTACCGAGTTAAAGTTTTTAAGCGCCATGCCGCGTGATTTGGGCGCGTAAACCCATAATCCGGGTTGAATGCCGGGCGCAATGTCGAAGGTATTGATTAAAAATTCGCCATCGGGGCTTGCGCCATTAAGTTCGACAATCTCCAGTTTAATGCGGATAACGTCTGGATCGCCATCGCCATCCAGATCGTCAGTCATGGTTAAGGCATCCTGTGCCAGATTGGTTTGCATCAGTGTCGCCATGGACACATTGTTGGTGCCTTTAACCGACGTTGCAATGTCATAAGGATTATCAGGTTCGCATGATGGGGCTGCATCAACCGTAACGCCCTCGATAACTTGTGCAGGCCGCCATTCAGGATGTTCATTAGAGCAAGGTTTTTCAACACTACTGGTGTTATCTGTTGAGCGGTTATAAACGGTGGCTGGCGGTGCAATATTCGCTTTTTGTTGCAATCCAGGCGCAACAAAAACGGCGATGGTAACTAATGCAATGATAAATAGTATTAATAATGTAAGTTGTCTTTTGGTCATATACCGATAAGATTTTTTAAAAGTAACCGTTATTGTAACGGGCAGGCTGCTTAAAATCTAACCATTGAAGGCGCAGATTGTATGTAGTGTTTATGAGGTTTAGCTGTGTGTTCTATGCCCCCCAAATGGGGTGTGATTAAAAGTGCGGTTTTTTTCATTCGTGTAGATACGCATCGCGTACCATTTTAAGACTTAATTTATCAGGAAACCTTGAAAAAAGGTACACTATGCGTACCCTTATATCTACGAAATTGTTTAAAGATTATCCCAATCATCACCGAATCCACTCAAAAACATCAAGCCTGACTTGCTCGAAAGCATCAAACTCATGATGGTCGGCGGTGGCCAGCTTGGCATCGCTATCTAAAAGTTGCATAGGCCAATTCATTTTAATATTCTTTTGGAGTTGTCACCGTTCTCGATACTTTCCGTTCCCTGAGCGAAGTCGAAGGGAGCAAGTAGGCTTAAGTGGCTCGTAATGTTCCCTTCGACTTCGCTCAGGGAACGGTTCGGGGTGACTGATTGGGCAGCGGTTGTCGGTTCACGGGAGCCCATGGATTGAGTTGAACCCGTTGGCTGAGCGGAGTCGAAGCCAAAATTGCGCCAATGACTCTCGTTCCGGCATTCCGCCAAGTGGTGAATCTGATTCATATCCCCAGCCATCAAAGCTTGCTTCTTTTTACGGCTCCAGCCCTGAATCTGCTTTTCACGGGCATAGGCATCCTCGATACGTTCACATTCTTCGCAGTAAAGCAGGGTTACCGGCAATCGTTTGGCAGTATGGTTGGCACCCAATCCATTTTGGTGTTCCCATAGCCGGCGATCTAAATCCCAGGTGCTGCCAGTGTAGTAGCTGCCGTCTGAGCATTCGAGTATATACATGTAGGGCATGGCGTGCGCTCCCTTCGACTTCGCTCAGGGAGCGGTTCTTTTTGATTTTGGTGTTTGAGCGAAGTCCGTTGGCTGAGCGAAGTCCGTTGGCTGAGCGAAGTCCGTTGGCTGAGCGAAGTCCGTTGGCTGAGCGAAGTCCGTTGGCTGAGCGAAGTCGAAGCCAACATTGGCTTTACGCGCCATGAATTCATCGCTACTGCTCAACTTTCCCCGCAACGCCCCAAACGCGGCCTGAAAAGCCGCCGTGCGATTGGCTTTATCGCTGGGTTGTCCCAATATACCCTGGAGGTTAACGACGACCAACAACGGTGTTTCCGGCGGTAGGTCAAAGGGCTCGTCAAAAATGACCGCATGACCCTCGTAATGGGCTTTCAGTGCAATTAAAGGCATGTTTTTTCCTCAGTATTTGGGTTTAAACGAATTTCAGTTTAGCAATCGCGACTTAAGTTAGCATTGATTCAAGCTTTTTCATCCTCGCCTGAATCTCATTCTCCAACCCGGCTAATTTAGCCATAATCACTTTCGGCGGCAAATGCTCATCCACCTCATGCACCACTTCCTTATAACGGTTGATGGACAGGTCATAACCATTAGCGACTATATCAGACTTAGGCACACAAAAGCTTTGCTCGGTGCGAGAGCGGTTAAGTTCACTTGTTTCGGTTTCGTTCGTTTCGACTCCGCTCAACGGACGAGTTTCTTGACTTTCGTGTGTTTCGACTCAACTCAACAGACGAGTTTCTTGATTTTCGTTCGTTTCGACTCCGCTCAACAGACGGCCCATAAGCCCTTGGGCTGAGCGAAGCCGAAGCCAGCGGGTCAGCACATCCGGCAAGTTGTTCTTAGCATGTTCGATTTCAGTCAAGGCACCGACAGGAGTAACCCCCAACTTTTCTTCAGGCAACAGCGGCTGGCGCTTGTCGTCGAGGCTCCAGCCATCGGCCAGCATATTGTAGAACCAAACCTTATCAGTGCCGCCCGAGTTGGTCTTGGTAAAGATCAGAATCGCTGTCGATACCCCGGCGTAAGGTTTAAATGCACCGGACGGCAGCGAAATAACCGCATCCAGTTTCTGTTCCTCAACCAGCATTTGTCGCAGTTGCTTGTGTGCCTTGGAAGAACCGAACAACACGCCATCGGGCACAATAATCGCCGCCCGGCCACCGGGTTTTAACAGGCGCAGGAATAAGGCAAGAAACAGCAGCTCGGTTTTCTTGGTCTTGACGATAGCCAACAAGTCTTTGGCGGTGTTCTCGTAATCCAGTGACCCCGCAAAAGGCGGATTGGCAAGGATCAGTGAGTATTTTTCTTCGTCACCGGCATGATCCTCTGCCAGTGAATCCTGATAGCGAATGTCCGGGTTCTCGACGCCATGCAATAACATGTTCATGCTGCCAATACGTAACATGGTGTTGTCAAAATCATAGCCGTGGAACATACCGTGATGAAAATGCTCCCGGGCTGCTCATCACGCAGTATTTCCGGGTGCTTCTCGCGCAGGTATTCTCCGGCGGCGACCAAAAAACCACAAGTGCCGCTGGCCGGATCACAAATCACATCTTTAACATTGGGAGCGGTCAACTCGACCATCAACCGGATAATGTGGCGTGGAGTACGGAACTGGCCGTTCTGTCCGGCGCTGGCAATTTTGCTGAGCATGTACTCGTAAAGATCACCCTTGGTGTCGCGGTCTTCCATCGGTATGTGGGCTAGTAAGTCCACTACCTTGGACAATAAAGCCGGTGTAGGTATCGTAAAACGGGCATCCTTCATGTGATGTGCATAGGTAACCATCGCCGCCCATGGTACGCAGGAAAGGGAAAACATGCTCGCCGATTACCGTGTACATCTCGGCGGGGGCAAAGTTTTTAAAACGCGACCAGCGCAGGTCGTTGTAATCACGGCCTTTCGCATCCAGTCCTTCAGGGAAAACGCTACGCTCCATCGGCTTGTTTAAGCGCACGGATTTATTTTCTTCCAGGGTATGCAGATCGTCCAGGCGGCGCAGAAACAGCAAATAGGTAATTTGTTCCATCACCTCCAGCGGGTTGGAAATGCCGCCTGACCAAAAGGCGTTCCAGATTGAATCGATTTGGCTGCGAAGTTCGCCGGTGAGCATGTATTAGTCCCTAAGTGTTCATGTTGCGCCGCCAAGTTGATCGGGCAGAGTTGATTAACTGCCCGGTACTATACAACAGTCAAACTGGGCTACGGGATTTTTCTGAGTACATGGCGACAGATTGCCAGGAAGTACTTATTGATTTAGGATTAAGCCAACAAATTTCATTATATTCTCCCGTTAAAATCATTGCACAGGCACTACCTGATCATCGCTCAAGAAACTGATGTCTGCGTATTGGCACACACCCTCCTCATGCTGGAAAAGGCTAACCGCAATCAACCAAACTTTAACAATATTACCTGGAATAACGCCGCCGATTGCGTCACTGTAATCCTGATAAACATCCCGCTCTTCATTTAGCCATGCACCCAGGCCTTGCAAACCGGAACGGATGACGACATGGGTCTCGCGGGCTGTCCAGGTCGGTATCGGGCAGCGATATACGGTTTCGGGCGGCAGTTCGGCGCTCCAGTAATAGGTAATATCCTGACCATTATCGAATTCGACTGCGATGCTTAAATAGTCGTGGGTGGGCAGGGTATCTTCACGCACCGTGGAAGGCAGTGCGTCTATTTTCCACGACCAACGCAAATGGGTGTTCGGCTTAAAAGGCAGGAAAACCGATTTTTGCAACAGGCCGCCGTCATTGTGCGTATGGCAACAGATTGCCGAGTTTTTTATCGGGACTGCACGGGATTGGTAAATTTCAGCAGGCCCTGTAAACCACAGATAATCCCAGCCTTCCGGCGCAACAATCGGCGCAACCAACCGGTCAATTTCCATAGCGATCAGATTATTCACGTCACCGTTCCTGGCGATATTTTTTAAACCGTCCAGGATACCGCCCTGCCAGTGTATAAGCAGTACAGCCAGATTGCCTGTCACCATATCATACACTTCATCCGGGGTTGCCAGTTCGCCTGTTTTGCTGGACCATTCCCCCGGAAAATAACTGGCCAGATAAAGCCGTCCCGATTGCTCTACGGCAAAACTATGGCTGTCACGGGTGCCACGAAATATCTCACCGTCCTGACCGATACGAAACCACAGCTGAAAGTTGGGTTCCAGGGTTATAGGCAGGTCTTTAAATTGGGTTTTACCCGCAGCAAAAGTGGTTAAGTTAGTACCGGCTGCAACATCAAGGCCAGTATCAAACCAGGGTTTTTGGTTGGATGGTAGATCAAAGAAGCGATGGTCATTAATAACATCCTTCGCAACATTAATCAGCAATTCAGCAAAGCGCGATTTAAATCCAATAACATTCATGGTAGGTTCCTTGATTATGGTTAGTAAAGCTGATTAAAATCAGCTGGACGGATTATAATCAGATCATCACACTAAAATCTTGTATGAACTGGCTATGCTAAAACTTTATCCTGCTTATATGCGCTTGTTTATCTGGCCGGGTCGATCGCTTTATTTCGGCCCGTCAGTGCAATTGGATGCGCACGCCTATGCAACCGTAGCCCTGCATGTAGGAATTTACCGGCCTTTTAGAATAAAAATTGCTAACAGTGCATGGCAAAGCTGTCGCTGTGCGATTGTTCCCGCCGGTATCAAGCATGAGCTTGATTTTGAAGGCGGCATACATGGCAAGCTGTTTATTGAACGGGACAGTTCCGATTTTCTGTATTTTAAGCGCCGGTTTGCTTGCCCGGAGCAAACGCTGTCAGTTTTTCAGGATGATGAGCTGGTCAACCAATTGCGTTGGATTTATGAGCTGGATCCCGATAAAGCTGTGATTGAAAGCTGTTTGGACAGTTTGTTACGATGTGATGGAGCATTGAATTTAGTGATCGATCCACGCGTACAGTCCGCTATCAATCTGATTTGTGATGAACCGGATCGCAATTTCTCACAAGAGTATTTAGCCGATAGGGCTGATCTTTCGCCATCCCGATTTCTGCATTTATTTAAACAGCATACCGATGTCCCCTATCGACGCTTCAGGGCATGGAAACGCTTGTTTTTGGCATTAGAAAATTTAAACGCCACCGATAACATGACGATTGCTGCATTAAATGCCGGGTTTGCAGATTCGACCCACTTCAGCCACAGCTTTCGCGACGCCTTTGGCGTAAATCCGGCTTATGTATTTCGGGGAATTAATCGTTTTGAGGTTTGAAGGATGGCTGCGATTAAGCACAGCACGTACGAAACGCATCAATTGCCGTTGGTTCATGGGCTTATTAGGCCAACCCATCTACAAGCTACCTGAAGGATTTGATAAGTATTCATAAATACCATTTTTACCGTTTAATCCACCAGGTGTCTGTAAAAGAGTCCAATCAACCCCATCACAGCGCATTAATCTTTTTCTATACGCTTCCGATTTCCAGTTACGGGCATTTCCAGTTTGGTTCTATCCCAGCCTTCCATATCTAAAACATCATCCAGACATTGCTCCATAAGTTGATGGGCTTGCTTAGTGACCTCAGCAATGCGCTGATGTACCCGCATTTCCACAGCGCCTTCGGATGGCGTATCCATACACATCTTTTGGTAGTCGAATAATTTGCGCAAGTTTGTAATTTGCAAACTGATATGAACCGGGCAAGCACATGTATAAAGGGCGGCTTGGTTATTGATGATCGCAAGTTGCAGGGCGGTAAATTTATTGTCAAGGTTCATAGTAATCTTCTTTTATTATTATATTTACTAAAGTTTCGGGACTGAAAACACAATCAAGTTATTGATAAATAACACCATATAAGAGAACAGTAGTAATTGCTTAAAGACTGTATTAAACCCAGATAGGATGTTCAGATGAATCGTCCCATAAAAATCATAGAACTACCAGCATTAACCGCTGACTGATGGGCTTCCTTACGTCGGCTCATCCAAGCTAATAATATAAGTCTGGCACATTGAGCCGATAGGCAGGCGGGATGAGTCCATACCATTGCTTTACGCGTTGTCGATCAGCTCATTGACCATTTGCCGGATCTGTATCGGACAGGATTGCTTCAACACTTTGGCTATCGCGCCCAAACCCTCCAATAATATGAACAGCTTATAAGCCAAATCATCCGGCTTTTGCACAACCATTCCACTTGTCAATTCGGCAAACATTGCCAATTCCCAAGCTTTGAAATCCCGGCACGCCTGTTCGATAGCCGGGTCTTTGTCAGCAAACTCACCCATTGCATTGACCGCCAAACAGCCATGAAATTGCCTGTTTTCAAACCAATCACCGGCCGCAGCGAAAATTTCCAGGATTTTTGCGCGGCTATCCAGTGCCGGGTCGTTTAGCAACGGCGCAAGACTGGCCTGATAATCGGCATGATAATGCTTGAGTACCGCGACAATGAGCTCGTTTTTAGTCGGAAAGTAAATGTACATCGTGCGCTTAGACACATTGGCCCGGCGCATAATTAAATCCACACCTGTGGCGTAAAAACCATTTTCTTTGAACAATTGGCAAGCTGCTTCGACAATTTGCATGCGTTTGCCGGATTTGTCAGCCGGTTGCGGAATTTCATCAGTCATAGTGTCTTTTTAGATTCGGTTGCCCCTTAAGTCTGGGCACGTAGTATTTTTTGATAGATTATCAGGCACGCAGGAAAAGTAAACCGATAAGTTTACTTTTTATTGACAAGGTAAACCTATCGGTTTACACTTTTTACAAGTAAACAAATCGGTTTACTTTTTTCCAGTTACCCATAGGAGCATACCATGCAACGTATCAATGCAGTTACCCAAGCCGAAGGCAAAGCCAAAGAATTGTTGGACAGTGTCAAACAGGCGATGGGGACAACACCGAATATTTTCACCACTTTTGCCAACGCACCCGCAGCCTTAGAAGCTTACTTGAACTTCAACACCGCTTTAACAGGCGGAGTACTAGATAAAAAATTACGCGAACAATTGGCGGTCACAGTCGCAGGATTTAACGGCTGCAATTATTGCGCATCCGCCCATGTTTTTCTGGGCGGCAAAGCGGGTGTCGACCGCGCAGAATTGGTTGCCAACAGCAAAGGTCACTCAAGCGACGACAAAACACAGGCGGCAATCAATTTCGCCCGTGCGCTGTTGGAAAAACGAGGTAAAGTCAGCGATGATGATCTTGCGGCGGTTCGTGCGGCTGGTTTTAGCGAAGAGGAAATTATTGAAATCCTGGCGCACGTTGCGTTGAACACTTTCACGAATTATTTCAATGAAACGGCGCAAACTGCCATCGATTTTCCAGCGTTTGATATTAACGCCGTTTAGTTTGTAGGATGGGTAGAGGCGATAGCCGAAACCCATCAATCATAATCCAAGTCTTCATTATCCTCCCCCGCCCAATCCAATGGACAAATGCCTAATTGCACATATCGGTGAAATGACGAATGCGGCCAATCCGCCACGCTCGCCACATGACCGTGCTTCACCGGATTAAAGTGGATGTAAGCCACATGCCGCGCAAAATCGGACTCGTCACGAAGGGCGTGCTCCCAAAACCGGCGCTGCCATATTCCCCGCTCCTG
>JAYTJI010000276.1:0-2181 GCA_043731245.1 Methylococcaceae bacterium
GATGGTAACTTGCAGCACCCTGTACTCGATTTAAGCACAATGCCAAGTCATGCATTCACATCCATGTGACTGGATACTGGCATCCATGCCAGTATGACGACGGTGCTAGCTGAAGTTCCTTGCTAATCAGGAAAGGCTTTGATCACCAGACGCTTGATTTTGATACAGCGGCGGCGCGATTTTATGCCGAAATAATGGGCTACAGAAAAGAAATTGGCTGCCCCATGAGCTTTCCAGATGCTCAAATAGCAGCAATAACGCGAACTCATAACTTTATGTTGGCAACTCGCAATATTAAAGACTTCGAAAGCTGCGGCATTGATTTAATCAATCCTTTTGATTATCGCATTCCGTAAGTTTAAAACCGCCATACCCAGGATTAACCATGTTTGAAGTACGCAATGACGAACCCAAGTACGCTTTTCTCAATAATGCTGAAACCAAAGCGCAAAACCGCTACGGGCTAAACATTGAACTGACTGCCCCAGACAGTGAATTGAGATGTAAAAGCCTGAACATTAACGGTGATGAGGCTATTGGTGAAAACCCCGATCGTTACAAACAACACGGCTTCTATTTTAATGCCGATAACTGCATAGGTTGCCATGCCTGCGAGTCGGCTTGTAGCGAAAAAAATGACGTACCAATTCATCTTGCTTACCGTTCAGTGGGTTTTGTCGAGGGCGGCACTTATCCTGATTATCAACGCCTTAATATCTCGATGGCGTGTAATCATTGTGATGATCCTGTTTGTCTAACAGGCTGTCCTACGCGTGCCTATACCAAATTTGCCGAATACGGTGCTGTATTGCAAGACCCGGACATTTGTTTTGGTTGCGGTTACTGCACCTGGGTCTGTCCTTATAATGCGCCGCAATTAGACCCGGTAAAAGGCGAGGTGTCCAAATGCAATATGTGTGTTGATCGCCTTGAAGTCAACTTAAAGCCCGCCTGTGTTGCTGCCTGTCTCGGCAATGCACTGGACTTTGGCGTTATCGAAAATATCCCTGAAAACCGTATACAAGCAAAAGCAGAAATCCCCGGCTTTCCTACCACCGACATTACTCATCCCAATATCCGTTTTCAGCAAACCCGCTCAACGCACCGCGAAATGACCCGTACGGATGCCATGCCGTTGAAATATCATCGGGATGATAAGGAAGGTAAATTCAAACCGGTAGTCGATGAAAAAATGGGGCGTGAAAAACACTGGAATCTGCGTAAATTGCTCACCAGCCACGAAAGTGCGCATGTCATTTTCACCTTATGTACACAAGCCACGGTCGGCGCTTTCCTGATGTTGGTTGTGGGATCGCTGATAGGGCTTGAAGCACTTGCCCTGCTACAAAATCCAACCGTGTTACTGCCATTACTGATAGCGATGGTGGCAATCAGTACCGTCGGTTTGTTTAAACTGAATATGCACTTAGGGAAACCACACCGCTTTTACCGGGGTTTTAATAATCTGCGGCTATCCCCGGTGAGTCGTGAAATTGCCGGTGTTTCGCTGTTTTATACCGGTTTGTTGGGCTACGCCTTATTAGCCTTGTTCGATAATGCTTTTATACGGTTTTTTGCGAATAGCTTTGCGTTTGTCGGCGTCATCAGCGGCGTTATCGGCTTGTTTTATATGTACAAACTGTACCGCATTCCCGCACGGCCATTCTGGAATCACTGGCAGACAGGCACAGCTTTTTTCGGATCCATACTGAGTTTGGGCGCGTTGATTATTGCCTTGGTCAGTGTTTGCGCCCTGCCGCTGGCAGCAGTTGAAACACGGACATTGCTGCAAACATTAACGATAATCATGGCCGCCGGTTTGGGTATTGAAGGGTTTGGCCATATCGCTCATGCCCGCGATATGCAGGCAGCCGCCAATGAAGGCGCGGCCTCTTACTACCGGCAGGTAACTCAATACGGTAACTCATATAGACTGCGCAACGCGTTATTGGGTTTTAGCCTGCTATTAGCGGCGTTTATGGCTATAAACGGATTCAGTCTGGTAATTGGTCTGTTCTTAATGGTGTCCATGATGGTAAGCAGTGCTTTTGGGCGTTCATTATTTTTCGTTTTGGTTATACCCACCACCATGCCTGGCGCTTTTTTCTGGAAGAATGACGGCTTTGTAGATCATGCCAGAGCAACCGGTTTAGCCGATGCACCGCAACATGGCGTGGTTTA
>JAYTJI010000277.1:0-1374 GCA_043731245.1 Methylococcaceae bacterium
TCACTCCAAGCCACATCAAACCCGCAGTTTGAAGGCTTCAATGGCGCAACTAAAATAGCTCGTTGAGCAAGTAATGACACCCAAGCTCCGGTAGAACCCAGTTGCGGCCAACTACCACCGCCCAAAGCAAGTACGACAGCATCGACTTTAATTCTGTGTTCACCTTCCGGCGTTGCAAAATTAAGCGCAGTATTTTCGCCTTCAATCCAGCCTAGCCATTGATGTCGCATATGAAAATTAACACCTGCTACGCGCAATCTGTGCAGCCACGCACGTAACAAAGGCGCTGCTTTCATGTCAGTGGGAAAAATTCGCCCTGACGAACCGATAAAAGTCTCAATACCGAGATTCTGAATCCAATCACGAAGTGCTTGAGGTGTAAATTCATTAATCATCGGCTCGATATAAGTACGACGAACACCATAGCGCGACAAGAATTTATCGTATGGCTCAGAATGAGAAATGTTCATCCCCCCTTTACCAGCCATCAAAAATTTACGTCCCACGGACGGCATGGCATCATAAAGATCAACATTTATACCCGCCTCAATTAAAACTTCCGCAGCCATCAACCCAGCTGGCCCGCCACCGATAACTGCAACCGTTTTTGGCAAAACAGTATCAAATGAATTCGTCAATGCGTTACAGATTACCTTTCTCCATAAAGTCAATTTAAAGCATTATGCATAACCAGCTGGTTTATAGTATATAAAATTGATTATTATACAATATCAATGGTTTTCTATTCAGTTAGAACACAAAGAATTCTTTATTTTTGATTACTTTAGGTTTACACCTTTTGTTTATTTCTAAGAAATGTATATCCCCAATCAACTAAGCAGAATTACATGAAATCTATTTCCACTAATATTTTTGCTAACATTCCCGAGCAATTACCGGAAGAACTATTTGAATGTATTCTCAAACAAGAAAAGATTGTCATTGAGCGCATAGTTTCAAATGGTCATACAACCCCTGCCGGGCAGTGGTATAACCAACCCCAGGATGAATGGGTAATACTACTTCAGGGGCAGGCAACATTATATTTTGAGGATTCCCAGAGATTGGTAATACTTAAACCTGGTGATTATTTATTAATTCCTGCATACACACGCCATCGGGTTGAATGGACGATTCCTGATGTTAGTACCATATGGCTGGCTATTCATTTATAAAAAAGCCTATTCATCGTTACAATATTGTAGTTACAAACCATATGGTGTGGCTGGTTCGTTGCAATGGTTATAATCTTCAATATTAAATAATCCGCCGCGCCCTAGGCAAAAAAAAACCCAGGATTTAAGTCCTGGGTTTTGATATAAGCGCTTGGCAATTCCCTACTTTCGCATGGCAAACTGCCACACTATCATCGGC
>JAYTJI010000278.1:0-1831 GCA_043731245.1 Methylococcaceae bacterium
CAGTATATTCCAATCCAGAAATGAGTCTGAACGTAGTCGGATTTAATCTGATTATTTGAACGTTGCTCTAACTCGGTCTGGTTAATAAATGTTGCTTGAGTTTTGCCTTGCTGTTTTCTCAAGCCTGTTTTTTCATAGAAGTTGAGATTGCCTGGAATAGTTTTTTTCTTGCATCGTTCAATGCCAAGGCGCAGTCATTATCGCTCATTCTTGCTGCTTGCACATCGAGTTGTTCAAAGGTAATGCCCGTTTTGAGATATTCACTAGATTTGTCTATTGATTTTAGTTTCTCAAATGGTGTCATCATATTCTTGTAACGATATTGCTTGCGCACCTTCCCCTTGGCATCTGTGATGGTTTCTGGAAAGAAACACGGACGATGGTCATTGACGTAAGGGTTGAGAAAGTCAGCACAGAAAGCATTCACCAAGCTCGCGCAGTGTTGCGGAATATGCGCATAGCCTAGATGCTTACGCACCACCGCGCCATTCTTGGATTCCGCTAAGGCGTTATCATTGGATTGTCGTGGGCGTGATTTGGTGAATTCGATCAGTAGCTTATCCAGCAGCTTCGCCACTTGATAGTTGATGTACTCCGAACCGTTATCTGAATGGAATCCTAGAATAACGAACGGAAATCCCTCCAGCAACTGCTGGATGACTGGCAATAAAAATGCTTCGCTAATCTTCTCAGGAAAACTGATAAGCACTACCAAGCCAGCGAAGCTGGCAAGTATTGCTAATCGCAAGTCGCCACCAGTTGAAACTGTGTGACGCAATCTACCGCATTAATGTGATACACGCCTTTGACCCCATCCTGATCACCTTGATGCACACTGTCGATACGAATATAGCCTGGCATCCCGTTGGGTTGCGGTGCGCGGCGCTGACCAATGGGGATAGAAGTGGGGCGTGTCTTGGTCCAGTGTCGCCGCTTGCTTTGGTACTGTTTATCACCACGTAGATTGTATAAATGAGAAACAGAAATGCTCGCCAACCGCTCAAACCGCACATCCTCAAATACATGCAAAGCACGCTCCATCAACTTCTTGGTAGCAGGTCCTGACAAAGTGCTGTGTAAGGCATCCATTTCAGCGAGCAAAGCGACGTCGGTAGCGGTGAAGCGACGCACAAAACCATGCTTGGGCGCGGCTTGGCGTTTCGAACACTGACCGTCTTTACGGTACTGCTGGACTAATCGTGTGACTTGCTGGCGTGATAAAGCTGTCATCCGCTCGATATAGCGCAGCAACACACCACGACCGGAACGACCATGGCAGGCATAACCAATCCGTTTGAGGGTGCGTTCAATAAACGCATTACGTTCTGCTTTAGGTACGCGAAAGGCGACTTCTGCTGTTCCGTCTAAAAACGCTTTAATCTGCGCCAAGGTCTGTAACTTCGCTTCTTCCATATTGATCACCATGCTTTGCATCATGACCGATTTAGAGCTCCAGCTATTTAATTCAGACGCATTTCTCGGTGGAAATACGCAACCCCTTCAGACTCATTTCATATTGGAAGAGACTCCTCCTGTTCCTGAACCTTTGACTTATGCCATGCTGTTGGCCGGATTGGGGTTGCTAGGTTTTGCTGTACGCCACAGGAAGGAAACGACATAAACTGATTTTATCTGGCAGCATTTTAATGAACCCCGCCGGCTAAAGCGGGGTTTGTTTTTCCAGAACTGAATCCCGATCTTCTTGTTGCTGTTTTATCCGTAAATTCAACTTCAATGTGTATCATCATTCAACGTGACTGCCTTTTCAAATATCCACTCCAGACCTATTCGCGTGCTCAGCATGCATTAATTTCCTCAATCTATAGTTAGC
>JAYTJI010000279.1:0-1630 GCA_043731245.1 Methylococcaceae bacterium
TCCAAATCCTGACGAGATTAATCCTTTGTTTGTTTCCGGCTATGTTGCGGCATTGGTCACCAGGGATAACTATTTCGTTTTTGGTGGTGGATCAAATGCTCATGGTGGAACAGAAATAACAATTAAAGCTCCGCTTGTCCCAACTCCTTTTCGTGATACTAAAACTGGAGTTTTCAAAGGCGCGGTCTATATTGGGCAATATGCCTTTGGTATTGAACAAGGTGAAGTCTGTTTTTAAATTTTATTTTAAGGAGAAAGGTCATGCCTAATGGACGCAATGAGGCTGAATGTTGGAATTGTTTACACTTTGTATCAATAGGCAGAAAAAAGTGCTGCTCTCTGCACAAAGTAGTATTACCAACAGGATTAGGGCCTTATCTAATTTGTCAAGCTTGGAATGATGAAGCTCATTCCAGCAGTGCGCTAACTCAGTGGAGACAGGGATATTTGCATTTAATAGAAAAAAATATGTTGTATAAATATGACATATATACCTTGAGGCCATCTATTCCTGTAGCAGCATTTGCAGACTTGGAAAAATGTGAGTGAGCGCTTAATGCCTATGCCTATTGGTCATGGATCACATAATTGCGACTTTTGTAAAAGTTATGTTTCTTCTGATAGCAGAAGGAATTGTTTAAAATACGATTTTGTCTTACCAAAAATTGGCTTTAATTATTTATGCAAAGAATACCAAAATGCCGTTAAAAATTCAGAACTGGATATGCCTGAAAAACTTGATGTAAATACTCTATATTATTACTATGATAATCAATATGAAATACTCGACACCTTCGACAATCTTCAGCAATTAGTTTTAGATGTATGGATAAAGAAAATTGATAAGCGGTATGAAATTATAAAAAATAATAACTCATCGGATATTATTAATGATGTCTACTTTATAGAAATCCAAAATTATGATAGTTGTTATTTTCCAAACGCAGGCTCTGAAGTTATTTTAAAAGCAGGGGATCTAAGTCTTTCCGCTACAGTTTATAATGTTTTTTTTAGGCTAAATACCGACAAGCATATAAAGCATCCTATATTAGTATCTAATCCTAGCGATTCCGTATATAACTGGTTATCTGTCCATTTTGATATGCCCTATATTGTTCGAAAAATTAATGAGGATCAGTTTTTACATTTAGATACTGGTTTTCCTGCTTTCCTGAAAATAGATAAATTGCAAAGTCGCTTTATATTAATACCTGTATATTTATATTTTAAACTGCTATTTGGGCTTGCAAGTATTCGGAACATGAATAATTAGTGTTTGAGCGAAAAAGCTACAAGTCACATTACAAAGGCATGCAGCGATTTATTGGTCTCGAAGATTTTTTTGTCGTCACTTCCGTTTTGGCTGGAACGATGTGTAGCAATGATTACAGGTTTGCCATTTTTAAAAACTCGGCGTTTCGTATGAGGTTTTGAAAATCTTCGTTTCATTATTTTGTCTGAATAACCCGATTTACATGATGCCCAGAGATTTCGTTCAGACACTAATTAGACGCAATTAACCCGTAAGGCCCAATCCCGGCATTGCCACACCGGGACGGGTGGTGCTCAACGTACCCGCCAATGTCACCGTTATCGATGCAGGCGGCGCAACGCATACCAATAGCCAATT
>JAYTJI010000280.1:0-1999 GCA_043731245.1 Methylococcaceae bacterium
TCCGCTCGCCAACCTCATGCTTGTCCAAGTTAATAAGTTTTCACACCTAAGTCCGTCGAGGCCTGTCATGGGCTTGTCGATTGGGATGAATAAAAAAATCCGAACCTCGCAAATTAAACTATTTCCAGGTAGTAAGTATTTATACGGATTGTTTACTTCAGTCGGTTATTTGTATAATGTATGCCGAAGAACTTTCTTTCCACTTTTACCTGAGGAGAAGAAATGAATACTGAAGATGAATTATTAAATGGCAATATTGAGTTGGACGAATTTCGAGAATTAGTTGCTAAAAATGCGTATTACAGGGCTGAAAAAAGAGGTTTTGAGGACGGTTATGCACTGGATGACTGGCTGGAAGCGGAGCAGGAGGTAAGTAGTCAGCGTCGTTATTGGCGTCGATAAATTCCTGATGAATTAATGTCAATGCATTGACAACGCTCAGCTTCTCTCAATTGATAGATATAAAGTAGAGAGCGGATAAGCTAATCATCCACCCCACTTATGGTATTCAACATGAAACGCAATAATGTCACTGATTTTTCTACGCATAACAGGCTGCAACAGCATAAACAAAGCATCGCTTTTCATGAAGCAGGGCATGCAACGGCAATTTATTTAAATAACAAAGCCAGAAATCTGCCGCCGGTTTTTTTTCAAATTCTATTTAAGGAGCTCAATAGCGCTACTGATTATGACGTATTAGTGTATCAAGCAACTCACGATGACAGCATTGCAAGAGTGGAAGGTGGGCGCTTAATTCAATCGTTGCCTTATTCCGTTGACGGTCTGGCACATAAATTAATTGACCGGAATGAGGCGATGGAGCCTTTGGTAAGGGATTACTTAATGGCGTTTGAGGCAGACATCATTAATCTGCTGGTCGGGTCATTGGCTGAGGCTAAACATGTTTATAACAGAGATGATGAACTATTTAACCATCAGTTAGTCAACCTGAAGGCATTGAAAAATTATGGCGGCGGTTCCGACCTCGCATTGGCGCGTGAATATTTAGAAAGTTATTCTGCAAGCAAACAGCAGCAAGATGAAAAACTGAATGAGTTGTTTACTGTGGCTTGTGGTTTTGTATGTGATTATAAAAACTGGAAGGCAATCACTAAGTTAGCCAATTATATACTCGAAAGTAATAAGAACATTATTAGCTGCGAAGAGGTTGTTTCTGTACTTGGATAGCATAAGGAATGGCTTTCATTCAAGGCATTATGACGAGTGAAGAGGGGAAAGGCTATGAATAAACACTTGAAATTAGTTAGAGAATTTCACGACGCATTTTCATTCCCGCAGGCAGAACATGGAGCAACCGCTAAGTTATCCGAAATGGATATCATTATGCGTCAGGCATTGCTTATGGATGAGGGCAGTGAGGTGTTAAAGGCGATTAAAGCGGGAGATATGGTTGAAATTTTGGCTAGCATGATTGATCTTGCTTATTGCGCATTGGGTGCTATTGCTATACAAGGAGCCGATGTTTTGGATCGGCCGGTATCATGGCAGCATGATGGTTTTGTTATATCTTTAATGCGACTTTTTTCCGACAAGATCAATAATTGTGCATCCGGAAGCCCTGATAATTATTCAGAGGTCTATTGTTTATGTGTGCATTTATCGAGAAGTTTTATCAATGCAGATTTCGACAAAGCCTTCCAAATGGTTCATGACAGTAAAATGTCCTGGTTGGATAGTTGCGGTACACTCATTCATGAAAATGTTGAAGAAATTCTAAATTCAAAATTTTTTAATACCCCCGATTTAAGCGATTGTCTTTACGAATAATATTAAATAGCTGAGCTAATGAATGATATAATCTGATGATATAATAGTCAAATACAGATATTATTGCAGTTTTATGATCAGAGGAAAGGTGAGTTATTATGGGATGGAGAGAACGCAAACAAGAAGAAACCTATACCGATGAAGAGGTCGAAGCCCGGTTGAAGGAAGAGTTGCCGCACTGGTATCTGGAAAACGGCTGGATTCGACG
>JAYTJI010000281.1:0-5699 GCA_043731245.1 Methylococcaceae bacterium
GGGAATAATCCAGACGGGTTGGATGATGCGCTGGCGGGGGTTGTGGGTTGGGTGCAAGAGAAATTAGTGTAATGAATTATGGCGAGCTTGATTTAAAGAAGCCCATTGAGTCTGATGACTACACGGAATGTTCAAAGTTTATTGTTAACTCAATTGAGTCGATAATGAAGGATGCTATGGATAGCGGTAGAAACAAAATCGTTATCAACACGAACCTTAAGCTTGGCATCCCGATGGAGAATGTTAATAAAATTGCCGGTCCATTTGTTGAGGCATGGGCATTTGAAGTTTTCACCGAGTCTTTAGACGATGGTAATAATAGTTACGAATTAATCCATATTGAGGCTGGCGAACGTCTCAACATGGCTGACATGATTCTGCAATTCAAAAAAACCAGAAAGAGAAGCTCTGCTGTCACCGGACATATTGATGTTAAAGCCACATCCAAAGATATTAAGAATAGCGGAAAGTCGCCCAATATAACCTCATTCGCAAGAATTAGGACAGCATATGTTCAAGACCCTGATTTTATTTTTATTATCCTATCTATCAAACATAGAGTTTACAGCTCTAAAGATCAGACCACGAAGATGATGATGGGCGTAATGGAGGTTGTTGACTTTAATGCGTATGACCTCAAATTCATTGCCGCAAACGATATTAGCTACAACCCAGCGCTCGGCACGGGCCAGCTACAAGTAAGAGATATTCATTACGTCACATTTCAAGAGAGAACTACATGGGAGTTCTGCCAGATGCTGGACAATAAATTCATTGCCTCAAAAAAAGGTTTTGAGCAATGGCTTGAGTATGCCAAACAAAATGGCTGGGTTAAGCAATGAGTCAAATAGATTTGCGGTGCGGAAATGCAATTGAGCTGTTTAAATCGTTAGCAAATGAGTCAGTAGACTTAATAGTTACCGATCCCCCTTATAATCTAGGAAAAGATTATGGAAACAATCATGACTTAAAAGGATTTGATGAATATATTATTTTTACAAAAAAATGGCTCTCAGAGGCGAAGAGAGTTCTAAAGCCAAACGGAATTATTTATGTGTTTATGGGTGTCCGTTTTATCTCGTACCTGTATGACATCATGGATAGGGATCTGCAACTATTTTTCAATAGCTGGGTCGTTTGGCATTACACCCAGGGATTAGGTAAAACAAGAGGGTTCTCTCCCAGGCACGATGACATTCTTGTTTTTACTAAAGGAAAAGACTTTATTTTTAATTTAGATGATGTCCGTGTTCCACAAAAATACTACCGCGAAAGAAACAACATGAGAGGGGCAAATCCAAGTGATGTGTGGCAGTTTTCACATGTCCACTACTCAAACCCTAATCGGCAAGATCATCCAACACAGAAACCAGAAGGCATCATTGAGCGTATCGTGTTGGCATCAAGTAACAAAGGTGATCTTGTATTAGACCCATTTTCTGGAAGTGGAACTACGCTAAGAGTTTGTCAACAACTAGATAGAAAGGCTATTGGATTTGAGTTAAATCCAGAGTATGTCGCAATGACGGAGCTAAGGCTTTCTGAGCCATTCACCGGATTTGACAGCGTCGATCCGCGAATGGAACGCGTCCCGAATGATCTCAGGAGAGAAGACATAAGAAGAGAGTATCTTAAAAATCATATAGAGTGGTTTTTAAGGAATCATGAAAATGCGATTGAGGTTTTCAAAAAGGTAGTACAGGAGAAGTACGGAGACGACATATCGGAGTATGTTATTCATGAGGGTAGGCAGAGCAGTTTATTCCGATATGACGTGTTTTTGGAATCAGACGACTAAGGCTTCTATTAAGCATGAATTTCACATAAGAATTGAAATCTAATCAACTCCGCTCATAAACCGAGCAACGACTCGATTTTAGTAACGCAAATAGGGTGTTCAAGAGGATTAAACTGTGGCTAAAATCACCCAATTATCGCAGCTGGATTTAAACCAAACTTACAGTTATGCCGATTATTTGACATGGCAGTTTGATGAAGCCATTGAATTAATCAAAGGTAAAATTATGTTAATGTCACCGGCACCGAATGTAAAGCATCAGGACATTTCCTCGAATTTAACAGCATTGCTGCACAACTTTTTCAGGCATCAAAAATGTCGTGTTTATGCTGCTCCTTTTGATGTACGTCTATATGACCGTAAAAAATCAATCTTAGCCAGTCAAGACATACATACGGTGGTGCAGCCTGATTTGTGCGTGATTTGTAATCCTGAAATTTTGGATTTACAAGGTTGTAACGGTGCGCCCGATTGGATTATTGAGATTTTATCCAAAGGGAACTCCAAGCGGGACATGCAAATTAAATATGAACTGTATCAAGAAAGCGGCGTGATGGAGTATTGGATTGTGTATCCTGAGCAACAAGCAATCCATCAATTTGTATTGGATGAGCATGAGCGTTATCAGCTTAAACACATGCATACGGAAGACGATATTGTCGCGCCGCATTTATTTCCTGAATTGGCCATTGAATTAACCGAAGTTTTTGAATCGTGGATTAACGAATAACATGCTGCCTCGACTCTTCATAATTTAAAGTATAACAAAATACATTCGCAAGAAATAACATACACAGGTTTGAAAATGGCACTTTATGTCTATAAATTTGGTGGCACTTCGGTAGGTTCGGTAGAACGTATTAAAGAGGTCGCTATAAAAGTAAAAAAAGCCCATGATTTGGGCGATCAGATTGTTGTGGTTTTGTCGGCCATGAGCGGCGAGACTAATCGCTTGATTGCGTTAGCAAAAGAAATACAGGTGCAGCCAACTGAACGGGAAATGGATGTTTTAATTTCTACCGGTGAGCAGGTTACGGTAGCGTTGTTAAGTATGGCTTTACACGAATTGGGTTGTGAGGCCTGTTCGTACACAGGCAGTCAGGTCAAAATCCTGACCGACAATAGTTACACCAAGGCGCGGATACGCGAGATTGAAGATGTCAAAATGCGTGCCGATCTCAATGCCGGAAAAGTAGTGGTTGTAGCCGGTTTTCAGGGTGTAGATGAGCATGGCAATATCACTACCTTGGGCCGTGGTGGCTCTGATACCACCGCAGTAGCGTTGGCGGCTACCTTAAAAGCGGACGAATGTCACATTTATACCGATGTCGATGGCGTTTACACCACAGACCCCAGAGTTGAACCCAAAGCCCGCAGACTCGATCATATTACTTTTGAAGAAATGCTGGAAATGGCCAGTTTAGGTTCGAAAGTTTTGCAAATCAGATCGGTAGAATTTGCCGGCAAATATAACGTTGCGTTACGCGTATTATCATCATTTAAAGAAGGGTGTGGCACACTCATTACCTACGAGGAATCACAAATGGAAACGGCTTTAATTTCTGGTATTGCTTTTAATCGGGATGAAGCAAAATTAACCATCACCGGCGTGCCTGATTTGCCGGGAGTCGCTTTTAAAATTCTGGGCCCTATCGCCGATGCCAATATCGAAGTGGATATGATAGTCCAGAATATTGCCGATGACGCCACCACGGATTTTACGTTTACTGTGCATCGTAATGATTATCAGCGTGCAAAAACCTTACTGGATCAAACCTGTGTTGAACTGGGTGCAAGAAAAGTAACGGGTGATAATGATATTGTAAAAATTTCAATCGTTGGCGTAGGCATGCGCTCCCATGCAGGCATTGCCAGTACCATGTTTAAAACACTGGCGGCTGAAGGTATCAATATTCGCATGATTTCAACATCAGAAATAAAAATATCGGTTGTTGTTGATGAGAAATACCTGGAGCTTGCGGTAAGAGCCTTGCATGCAGCTTTTGAATTAGATAAAGTTGCTGAAGAAGCTTAGGCAGAGTTGTTTAATGCCATGCTGACGGTTTTAGGCTTATCGCAAATCATCACAACAGGACGGATTACCCATGAATGCTCAGCCAAAAATAGCCAAACTCGATGATTTGATTTTTGATAATCGCTTTATCGGCGAATTGCCCGCAGATACTGAAACCATCAATAATCGTCGTCAGGTTCTCAGTGCTTGTTACTCGCGGGTATTACCAACTCCGGTAGCAAACCCGCAAAGAGTGGCCTATTCCAGGGAAGTTGCAGAACTATTGGATTTGACCGTAGACGTGTGTGAGACCGATGATTTTATCCGGGTATTTTCCGGTAACCGTCTGGCTGCGGGTATGGAGTCTTACGCAACTTGTTATGGCGGGCATCAGTTTGGTAACTGGGCCGGTCAACTCGGTGATGGTCGCGCGATCAATCTGGGTGAGGTGATCAATCAAAAAGGTGAGCGGTGGGCATTACAGCTTAAAGGTGCTGGGCCTACACCCTATTCCAGAACAGCCGACGGTTTAGCGGTATTAAGGTCTTCTGTACGTGAATTTCTATGCAGTGAAACTATGTATCATTTGGGCGTACCCACCACCCGCGCATTAAGCCTAATGCTAACGGGTGAGCCCGTTATTCGGGATATGTTTTACAACGGTAATCCCAAAGCCGAACCGGGTGCTATAGTTTGCCGGGTAGCGCCATCATTTACCCGCTTTGGCAGTTTTCAAATTTTAACGGCACGAAGAGACATTGCTTTGCTAAAAAGACTGGCGGACTACACAATACGCACTGATTTTCCGCATTTGGGCGAGCCTGCACCAGAAGTTTATATTGCCTGGTTTACAGAAGTCTGCCGCAGAACGGCGGAAATGATTGTACATTGGCAGCGTGTTGGCTTTGTGCATGGGGTGATGAATACCGATAATATGTCGATACTGGGTCTTACCATTGATTACGGCCCCTATGGCTGGCTGGAAAATTACGATCCGAACTGGACACCCAATACCACCGATGCTGGAGAGCGGCGTTATCGTTTCGGTAACCAGCCGCAAATCGCTTTCTGGAATCTGGGGCAACTGGCCAACGCAATTTATCCCCTTGTTGAGCAGGTAGAGCCGTTACAACAAGCGCTGGCTGTTTATACGGAAACTTTTGAGCAGGGCTGGCAAACCATGATGGCTGGCAAACTCGGTCTGAATGCCTTTGACCCGGCAACAGACGAGGAATTATGTACTGAACTGTTAGCTTTATTGCAGCTGGTTGAAACCGACATGACGATTTTTTATCGCCAACTGGCTATGATAGATACCAACGTTGATATGCAGATGTGTGAAGACGCGATTAATCACCTTTCTTTGGCCTACTATGTACCAGAGCAAATAATGCCTGACTACAAAGCCCGTTTATGTCTTTGGCTTGTTCGTTACATTGGCCGTGTGAAAATTGACGGTACACCTGATGACATCAGGCAACAGCGAATGAACGCTGTCAACCCAAAATACGTACTGCGAAACTACCTTGCTCAACTCGCTATAGACAAAGCTGAGCAAGGCGATTTTTCGATGGTTAATGAGCTATTGGAATGCTTGCGCCATCCCTATGACGAACAACCCGACAGACAAGAATTTGCCGAAAAACGCCCCGATTGGGCGCGGCAACGGGCGGGTTGTTCAATGTTATCATGTAGTTCTTAAGCAGCATTGCTGCAAGCTTGGAGTCTATTGCTCAAGCCAGCGTAGCGTGCAATTTGACATAAGAGCTTCCTGATTAGCAAGGAACTTCAGCCAGCACCGTCATACCGGCATGGATGCCGGTATCCATGCCATGGATGGTAACTTGACGATTTTTCGCTAAGGCATTATACGGCGCGGTGCCAGAC
>JAYTJI010000282.1:0-5220 GCA_043731245.1 Methylococcaceae bacterium
TTTAAACCGAGAGCCGTTCGGGCCTAGGGTGTGTTTGTGAACGATATGATAAAAAATATAATCCTGTGGGTGGTCATTGCTGTTGTATTGATGTCCCTCTTTAATAATTTCGGCTCGCAGGGAGAACGGGCCGACTCATCGTTATCCTATTCCCAATTCATCGATTCGGTGAAAGCTGGGCAGGTGCAACAGGTGGTGATTGACGAGCATGTTATTAAAGGCAAGAATCAAGGTGGTCAGCTGTTTAGGGTTTACGCGCCCACTGATTCCCATCTGATTGATGACTTGTTGGCAAATGGCGTTGATATCAAAGCAGTTCCACCTGAGCAGCGCTCTATGCTTATGGATCTGTTGATTTCTTTTGGGCCTATGTTGTTGCTTATCGCGGTCTGGATTTTCTTTATGCGGCAAATGCAAGGCGGTGGCGCGGCTGGTCGTGGTGCCATGAGTTTTGGCAAAAGCAAAGCGCGAATGCTGGAAGAAGATCAGATAAAAGTAACTTTTGCTGATGTTGCCGGTTGCGATGAAGCGAAAGAGGAAGTCGTAGAAATGGTTGATTTTCTTAAAGACCCGGCAAAATATCAGAAATTAGGTGGCAAAATTCCTAGAGGAGCCTTGATGATTGGCCCGCCGGGAACGGGTAAGACTTTGTTAGCGAGAGCTATTGCCGGTGAAGCCAAAGTGCCGTTTTTTACTATTTCCGGCTCTGATTTTGTAGAAATGTTCGTAGGTGTTGGGGCTTCCCGTGTACGGGATATGTTTGAGCAAGCCAAAAAGCATGCGCCCTGTATTATCTTTATTGATGAGATTGATGCTGTGGGTCGTCAGCGCGGTGCCGGCTTAGGTGGCGGCAATGACGAACGCGAACAGACTTTAAATCAGTTATTGGTCGAAATGGACGGTTTTGAGGGCAATGAAGGGATAATTGTTATTGCCGCAACCAATCGTCCTGATGTGTTGGATAAGGCTTTATTACGTCCTGGTCGATTTGATCGCCAAGTTACAGTAGGTCTGCCTGACGTTAGAGGCCGTGAGCAGATTCTTAATGTCCACATGAAAAAAGTGCCCGTTGCCGATGATGTAGAGGTTAAATATATTGCTCAAGGAACACCCGGTTTTTCCGGGGCTGATTTGGCTAACTTAATTAATGAGGCGGCTTTATTCGCAGCAAGAATGAATAAACGCGTAGTTAATATGTCGGACCTGGAAAAAGCTAAAGATAAATTGATCATGGGGGCTGAAAGGCATACCATGGTAATGGATCAGAAGGAAAAGACAATGACAGCTTATCACGAAGCAGGGCATGCTATTGTTGGTAAGTTAGTACCTGAGCATGATCCGGTTTATAAAGTTAGTATTATGCCTAGGGGTCGTGCGCTGGGGGTTACGATGTTTTTGCCCGAGCGGGATCAGTACAGTGCCAGCAAACAAAAACTGGACAGTATGATTTCCAGTTTATACGGTGGGCGTATTGCCGAAGAAGTGGTTTTTGGTTGGGAGCAGGTTAGTACCGGGGCATCCAATGATATTGAGCGAGCTACTGAATTGGCAAGAAATATGGTGACTAAATGGGGATTATCTCAACGTTTAGGGCCATTGTCATACAGTGAAGAAGAAGGTGAAGTGTTTCTGGGTCGTTCGGTGACGCAGCATAAAAAGGTAGCGGAAGAAACTTCTCATACCATTGATGAAGAAATACGCTCGTTTATTGATCGAAACTACGAACGTGCAGAGCGGCTCCTAAAAGATAATATTGATATCCTTCATGCTATGGCTGCTGCATTGATGAAGTTTGAGACTATAGATAAATTTCAAATTGACGATTTGATGGCCCGTAAACCAGTAAGGGATCCTCAAGGATGGGATGATAGACCTCCGCGTGGGGATGTTAAGGCTGATGAATTTAAGGGTAAAGACGATAAAAAATCTGATAAATCAATAGGGCAGGCTGCCGAGCAAAGCTAAAATTATTTTTGGTTGATGAAAAAGGAGAGGCTTAATACCTCTCCTTTTTTTATGTGTCAGTTCAGACGGTTAAGGTACAAGTTCATTTAGTAAGCTTTTACGTATAACCGGTTTTGTAAAGTATCACAATAATCTCTGCTGGACAGAGGTTTCTAGGATTATCCAGTTAGCGAACTTTAAAGATTTATGACAAGAAAGTATTTTGGAACAGATGGTATTAGAGGAAAAGTAGGCGAGCCTCCTATTACGGCAGATTTTTTATTGAAACTGGGTTGGGCTACCGGTAAGGTATTTGCTAATGAAGGGCATGGTTTTGTTCTGGTGGGTAAGGATACGCGTATTTCCGGCTATATGTTTGAATCCGCATTGGAAGCAGGGTTGACCGCCGCAGGCGTAGATACCCATCTGTTAGGCCCTATGCCTACTCCCGGTGTGGCTTATTTGACCCGTACGTTAAGGGCACAGGCAGGTATTGTTATTAGTGCCTCGCATAATCCCTATTATGATAATGGGGTCAAGTTTTTCTCAGTACAAGGAACCAAGCTGCCTGATGATATAGAGCAAAAAATTGAATATTATATTGATTCGCCAATGACGACAGTAGAGTCATCGAAATTGGGTAAAGCGAAACGAATAACTGATGCGGCGGGCCGCTATATTGAATTTTGCAAAGCCAGCATCCCGACCCGACTTGATTTTAGTGGCATGAAAATCGTCATTGATTGTGCTAATGGTGCTACTTATCATATAGCTCCGCATGTGCTTAGTGAAGTAGGCGCGGAAGTTATTGTAATAGGTGCCGAACCAAATGGGCTTAATATTAATGATGAATGCGGGGCAACCAAGCCGGATAAGCTGGTCGCAGCGGTATTAGCCCACAAAGCGGATATTGGTGTCGCTTTGGATGGTGATGGAGACCGTTTGATTATGGTTGATCATAAAGGCGAAATTGTTGATGGGGATGAAATCATCTATATTATTGCAAAATCCAAGCTGGCAGCTGGGCAAATGTCGGGGCCTGTAGTCGGAACGCTAATGACTAACCTGGGTATGGAGCATGGGCTGAAGCAATTAGGGATTAATTTGCTAAGAGCCAATGTAGGTGATCGTTATGTGCTGGAAATGATGAGTGAGCATCAAAGTATTTTAGGCGGAGAAAATTCCGGTCATATTATCTGTCTGGATAGGACTACAACAGGTGATGGTATTGTGTCCGCATTACAGGTTATGGCGGAAATACATGACAGTGGTAAAAGTTTGCATGAATTAAAATCTGGAATGCAAAAATACCCGCAAATTCTGATTAATGTTAAAACGGCTAAAAAAGTCAACCCTGATACCGACGAATCAATACAAAAGGCAGTGCGTGCTGTTGAAGAAAAGCTTGGAGACAAGGGCAGGGTGTTGCTAAGAGCGTCAGGTACAGAGCCACTCATTCGTGTTATGGTGGAAGGTGAGCAGGCTGAAATGGTCAAAAATTACGCGCAGCAGTTGGTAGAAGATGTTAAGAAAGCAATAGGTGCTTGAATTAGGAGCTATTAGCCTATATCATAAGCGGTTTGATTCTATGTGGGAATAATGATGATGCGTCAGTCTCTAGTTGTCGGAAATTGGAAAATGAATGGAACTCGTGCGAGCGCTGAGTCGCTTGCAAAAGGTATTATTGCCGGGCTAGGCTCAAATAATGCGGCAGATATTGCAGTCTGTGTGCCTTATGTTTACCTGTCTTGCGTTGATGAAGTAGTTAAAGGCACTCCGCTAGCATTAGGCTCACAGAATGTTGCAGATAAACCATCAGGCGCATTTACCGGGGAAATTTCAGCAACTATGCTGAAAGAAGTTAATTGCAAATATGCCCTCGTAGGACACTCAGAAAGACGTAGTTATTACGGTGATACCAACGAATCAGTGGCTGCACGTTTTTGTCAGGCTCAAGAACAAAACATTATTCCTGTTTTGTGCGTAGGCGAAACCTTAGAAGAGCGTGAACAGGATAAAACATTTGCAGTCATTGATAAACAACTGGATGCTGTTATCAATGTAGCGGGCATAGCTGCTTTTAACAACGCAGTGATAGCTTATGAGCCAGTTTGGGCAATAGGCACAGGAAAAACAGCGAGCGATGAGCAGGCGCAGGAAGTTCATCACTATATTCGCCAGTACATAGCTGCAAAAGATCAGGTCATTGCCGATAAAATACAAATTTTATATGGCGGTAGCGCCAAGCCGGATAATGCAAAGGGCTTGTTTGCAATGCCCGACATAGATGGCGGCTTAATAGGTGGGGCTTCGTTGGATGCGGAATCCTTTTTAAAGATTTATCATTCGATTTAGAGCAGTTTAGACTTTCATGTATCAAGTAATTATTGTTATTCATGTGTTGTTGGGTTTAGGCATTATTGGCTTAATATTAATGCAACAAGGCAAAGGAGCCGATGCGGGCGCTGCATTTGGTGCTGGCTCCGCAGGTTCTGTTTTTGGTGCTCAGGGTGCGGCGTCATTTTTATCGCGAGCTACTGCGACCTTGGCAACTTTGTTTTTTATCACCAGCTTAGGTCTTGCTGTAATAAATGGGCATAAAGGTGTTGCTTTTGATCTGATGAGTACGCCTGAGACTCAGCAAGACACATTGGGTCTTCCTGAAATAGGTGGTACTAAAAACGTGGAGACTGCTCCTGCAATGCCTGTGATCAAAGCTGAAGACATGTCGGCAGTGCCTGATGTTAAACCAGCTAATGAAGCAGAAATAAAGGATATAGTGGTGCCTAAGGCGGAAGAAATTAAAACAGTTAAAGAGCAAAATAATACTGCTTCTAAAGCCAGTAAAGAAATCTTAAAAAAATAATTAAAAAGTTTATGCCGATGTGGTGAAATTGGTAGACACGCCATCTTGAGGGGGTGGTGACTTAGGTTGTGCCGGTTCAAATCCGGCCATCGGCACCAATTAGTAGTTTAAAGCGATTCAAAGAAGTACACAAACCCGCAAGTCATAAGGATTAGCGGGTTTTTTATTGTCCAGTGATATGCAAAGAGATACAGCTATATTCACTCAAAAAGGTGACACAATTGATGATACGGTCTAAGCTAGCACAAAACGTATCACTTTTGGTGTCACCTAATGGCTAAAGAACTCAATAAAGACGCGGTATATAAGGCAGCTGAAGTTTCCCAGTTTTTTGGGAGCATGAATATTAGAGAGTGCTAATTTTCGAAAAATATTAGCTAACTCTAATATACATTCACAAATCGCCCGAT
>JAYTJI010000283.1:0-1756 GCA_043731245.1 Methylococcaceae bacterium
CATCGCTACCGCGAGGCGCAAGCCACACTCAAACAAGAGCAACGCTCAGTGCATCGGGTTGCCAGCAAAGCCTTTCTGGGCGTGACCGCTGGCATTAGCCGGGTAAAAGCCTTACAACAGACCCTCCGCTCCAGCGAAACAGCGGTTAGAGCCACCGAAGCCGGATTTCAGGCCGGTTATCGCATGCCGCTGGATGTTATCGTTGCCGAGCGCCAACGCCTCAGCGCACAACGCGACTACGCCCGCGCCCGCTATAATTATCTGCTCGACACCCTGCGTCTGAAGCAGGCGGTGGGGACGCTGTCACCAGAGGATTTGGCTAAGGTGAATGAGTGGCTGACCACTGCTCCTAACTGAAAATTAGTGCAATGGGGCTTTTTTCCCTTGATTAATAAAGCCATTGATTTATGGGCTGAAGAATTATCGGCTACGGATGACGGCTATCAACTTTGCTGGAATTTTCTGGATGTTAATGAGAAAACCAAAGCGCTACGGTTTATCCAGGAAAAACATCGCCATCATTACGTAATCAGTCACGGAAAACTTAGAATGATATTGGCAGCGTATACTGATATAGCCCCGGAAAGAATCAGCTTTGACACAGGTGCATTCGGTAAGCCCTTTATCGTTGAAGAGGGTAAGCCGCATAAGGTCAAATTCAACCTGTCCCATTCGGATAATAGAATGGTGGTAGCCGTTGGTTATTGCGAGCATATAGGCATCGATATTGAAGTGTGGAATGACAAGCCCGCAATTAATGAGAAATTACCATCATAGGCTGTAAGTAGCTGTTTAAAGACAGATATTATCCGCGAGTTTCTTGGTCGCCAGCCAATACATAATTTCAATACATAGTTTGCTAGTGGCTGAAACCACGTAATTTCAAACAAGCTTTCTATAAGTCAATCGCTACAGCCTATTTATCAGAGGTAAGTTCAAAGCCAGGCTCCCTTGCAGAACTCGTCGAATGTACTATGCTTAAATCTTAAAGTTCTACAAAAGGAGAAGGGAATGAAAGCAGCCAACGAATTTAAAAAGGTCACAGAAGAAATGAGCACACAAAGAAGAGAACAACTGATGGTTTGGGAAGATCCAAAGGAAGAAGAAGAGGCATTAGAAGCTGACTATCAGTCTTTAATGGGGTGGTGGAAACAGAATCCCAGCCCAGAACTACTTCTGATCCATGAGATGCTTGAAATGGTCACTAAAGCAAAATTCTGGGTTTGGTATCTTAATGACAAGGGTCAGGACAAAAGAATATTGGATATGAAAGGTTTTTTACAGCACGATGTTTTTTACAACGAAGAAGAAAATTAAAAGGCCATTAAGAAGGAAAGTTAGCTTTTTTCAGCCGGTACAACGCTGAAATATCCTCGTCCCCATAACCTTCTGCCATTAACTGCTCATAATCGGCTACAGTTCCATCGGCTAAAGGAATTGAAAAACCTGTTTGAACGGCCATCTCCTGACAGATTTTTAAATCCTTGTGATGCAGTGCAAGCTTGAATCCCGGTGCAAAAGTGCCTTTAGTCATGGTTGAGCCCCGATGTTGCAGAAACCAATTACCCGACGCGCCGCCTGAGATGACATCAATGACTTTATCCATTGCCAACCCTTGAGCCTCTGCAAAAGCCAGTGCTTCCGTAACCGCCTGATTAATGCCCGCGCACATGATTTGATTGACCGCTTTAGTGGCTTGGCCTGAGCCGGTTGCGCCGATATGAATAATACGTGCAGTCATGGCTTCCAATACGGG
>JAYTJI010000284.1:0-5059 GCA_043731245.1 Methylococcaceae bacterium
GTTATAGTTAGGCTCTAGGTATCCACATCCACATCCATGTGACTGGATACTGGCATCCATGCCAGTATGACGGCGCTGGCTGAAGTTCCTTGCTAATCAAGTAGTTTTTTGTTATCGCTGGTAAAATTATAACGAGTAAATACTTATTTTTACGGCAGCAGTGTTGAAGTCTACGCCTCATGACGCAATTGATTTAGTTTACTGTTTCCGTGTTTTCTCGTTAGTAATGCCATGCGGCACATGTGCAGCAGCGACATGTTGAGATGCAGACTCACAATGCCCTTTTTGATCATCAAAGAAAATATCCGCTCCGAATGCTTTCAAAAAAGCACCTTTAGACATTCCGCCTAAAAAAAGCGCTTCGTCGATACGAATACCCCAGGCTCTCAATGTTCTGACCACCCGCTCATGAGCAGGAGCAGAACGCGCCGTTACCAATGCCGTTCTAATGGGTGATACTTCAGAATCAAACTGCGTTTGAAGGTAATGCAATGCACTTAGAAAGTCTTTAAAAGGGCCGCCAGGTAACGGTTTTTTTGCTTCGTTACGTTCATTTTCGGCAAACACAGCTAAACCGTGCTGTTGATAAATGCGCTCTGACGCATCCGAAAATAATACGGAATCGCCATCAAAGGCTATCCTTAGCTGGCTGGAAGAATTGGTCAGTGACGAACCACACAGGATTGTTGCGGCAGCAAAACCGGCATCAAGTGCGTTGACAACATCATCGGCATTGGCTGATAAAAACAAATGCGCTCCGAATGCAGCAATATAGTTGTAAGGTGAAGCGCCGCTGGTAAATGCTGCACGGGTAATTGCCAAGCCATAATGGTCAATGGAATTAAAAATCCGTAAACCGGTATCAGCACTATTCTGCGACAACAGGATAATTTCAACGAGGGGGTTATCCTGACAACGCTCATTGATAGCCAAGAATTTCTTAACTAAAGAAAATCCGTATCCCGGCGCTAATATTTCGTCTTCATGCTCTATCTGGTAACGACAAAAAGCCTCTTTACCTTGCGTTTCAAATATCGCATGTGAATCATCCAGATTAAATAAAGCTCTGGATGAAATTGCTACCACCAGTTTTTGTTTACTCATAATCCCGATAGCTTTTGCATTAACTGTTACCGACAACAACAGCGTTCAAATTGAGTGCTTTTTTTATTTTGGCTGCATACGACGTAGCATCCTTTTTATTTTTAAAACCACCCACCTTAAGCCGATACCACTTAGCATTATTCATATCGACAGCCACTACTTTAACAGGGATGTCCTTTTGCAGTAATTTGGCGGCTTTGCTTTTGGCATAATTTAGATCTTCATAGGCTGTCAGATTAACAGACCAGCCAGACCCAGCCTGAGTAATGTTCGCCTTTTTTTCGGGTGCTATTTTTTTTTCAATTGCCTCTGACTGTTTTGTCTTTTCAAGAACATGCGTTTTGGTCTTCTGTCCAGCAATCGGTTTATTTAAGTCTATCTGCTTAGCGGCAACTGCTGTCACCCGTTTTTTTGCAGCGCTTGAGGTAAACTGTTCTGGGAGACCACTGATATTTTGACTTAACTGTTCAGTGGAAAGGTCACTATTATTAATTTCAACATCGGTATTTTTTTCAGCAAAACCACTCATATCGTCTTCAAAAATAGAAACCAGTTCCGTTAATTTTGACACTTTGGTTTGCACACCTGAAACCACTACGCCCATAACCATTGTAGATAATAAGGCAACAGCACCGAACCCTAATGAGGCATAAGTCATAATGGCGGCATTTTTAAGTTTATTTTCGTAGTCATTTAGCTGGTTTTTAATAGTGTCCTGTTCAAAGTCAGCAGGTTTGAAGAATGCTATACCGGCATTATTTTTTAAGCTTTCAACATCTTCTTCGAGATAATTAGCTTCATTTATAGCTTTTTCCTGGCTTGCTGCGGCAGGGCTTTCTTCTTTTATCAAAAAGACGTTACTTACATCGTTATCAATAGCTGATTGACTTAACTCTGGATCAAAAATACCGGCACTAGCTGCAATAATGCCCTGCCCTTCAAAATTCACAGGAAATTCTTTAATGTGGCTCATATCATCAACCCATAGCGTACCTTGCATTTCATCGCCTTCCTCCAGCTTATCATGGGTATCGAAGTCAGCATCAATAAGTAATTTATCAAGCGCATCTTCTTCATCCGGCATTTCGTCAAAGTCAGCTCTATAAAAAATATCCGGAACGGGGATCTCATCAGCTGCTACAAATAAATTTTGTTCTGCCGGTTCAACAGTCTCAAAAACAAACTCATCAGCACTGTCTATATCGCCAATTACCAGAGCTCTCGATTTTTCATTGCGCTCTTCCAGAAGGCCAGGCTCATTAAATCCTGAATCCACAAGCAATCTGTCAATGGCATCTTCTTCATCCGGCATTCCATCAAAATCAGCCCTGTAAAAAATATCAGAAACTGAGATTTCGTTAGCTTCTGTAAGCGAATTTTGTTCTACCTGCTCAATAGGCTCAATGATAAACTGATAAAGGCCTGATGAATCATCAACAAAATCTATAGCGTCAATTTTCTGTGCAGTCAACTCGCTATCTTCTTCCAGCCCGGCATCATTATTAAAACCCGAATCAACCAGCAATAAATCAATGGTATCTTCGTCATCAAGAAAATGCTTCAACAAAACCGGGGATGGTTCAATTTCATCCGGCATCACATCCAAATCAGCTAAAACCAAATCATCTTCGTTGGCATTAAAATCAGCATCGAAACCATTGCGCATGGGCTTTTGTTTATTAATCATATTTGAGTTTATAGAAAAAGGGGAAATAACCGCAAAACTTTAGAATGGTTCTTTATCGGTATAAGAAAAAATTTCTTTATTTTAATACCAATAAAATTTAATGTTCGTAAAGTTTTATTCATTTGATGCTAAACTCCCAAAAAAACTTTTTAAAAAGACTATGCAACTAGCCATTACTGTTTTAGGTAACCATCAGACCAAATTTATCGCCGAGATATTGCCCGCAGTTCGCGATTGCAACTGCAATATTTTAGAAATAAGATCATCCCATCTTGGCCAAGCGACTGCTGCCTATGTACTTATCCAAGGTAACTGGAATCAAATTGCTAAATTTGAAAGTACTTTGGACAACATCCAGAAGCGACTGGAAATTAAAATACATACTTTACGACCCGATCAAAAGGACAAAGAAAAGGGTAAAGATTGCGTGCCTTACTCATTGGAAACCATCTCTTTGGATAAGGATAGCGTTGTAGAGTCCATTACCTCCTTTCTGTTTGATCGTGACATCGATATTGAAGAAATAACAGGCAGTTCATATCAGGCCCCCTACATTCAATCCTCAGTATTTTCAACCAAATTTGTTATTTTAATTCCGCCTCAACTCCATCTCTTATCACTACGGGAAGAGTTTTTGGATTTTTGTGACCAGTTAAATATAGACGCAATTCTTGAACCCATAAAACGTTAGGAGTCTCATTATGACCCAGATCAGTATCGGTAATGCTATTCCAGAGTTTGAGGCATTATCCACCGGTAGTAAAACCATCAAATTAACAGATTATCATGGCCGCTATGTCGTCCTTTATTTTTATCCAAAAGACAATACCCCCGGCTGCACCCAGGAAGGCCAGAGTTTTCGTGACAACATCGATAAATTTACGGCATTGAATTGCTGTGTGTTAGGCATATCCCGTGATACCGTCCGCGTCCACGAGGGCTTTAAATGCAAGCAGGCGTTTCCGTTTGATTTGCTTTCGGATGAAGATGAAAAACTGTGTCAGATGTTTGATGTGATAAAAATGAAAAACATGTACGGCAAGCAGGTTCGAGGAATCGAGCGTAGCACATTTTTAATTGATCCCCAGGGCATCCTGATCCGCGAATGGCGTAAAGTGAAAGTCAAAAACCATACTGAAGAAGTGCTGGATGCGCTGACTGAAGCCAGTAAAAACAGCGATATTGCCCTATAAACTATAGCCAAGAAACACTTCAAATAATCCAGCAATATCGCATCATGAATATTCAAACATCACCTGATAAAAAGCTTTTTGTCTTAGATACCAATGTGCTTATGCACGATCCGGCTGCCCTCTTCCGCTTTCAGGAACATGATATTTTTATCCCCATGATCGTTCTGGAAGAGCTGGATCATGCTAAAAAAGGCTTAACAGAAGTGGCCCGCAATGTACGGCAAGTCAGCCGTTTTCTGGATGAATTAATACGCGATGCCAACCAGCAAACGCTCAACGACGGCTTGCCGTTATCGCGCATAGAACACGGCCCAAAAGCTGATGCCGCGAAGGATATGATGGGGCGTCTATACTTTCAAACCATCGCAATGACTGCGTTGTTGCCTGAAAGCATGCCCGGCAACATCGCCGATAACGCCATCCTCAGAATTGTTCTGGCACTTACCAAAGAACTGCCAAACACCACGATTATCCTGGTATCGAAAGACATCAATATGCGTATCAAAGCAGCCACCTTAGAGTTGAGTGCTGAAGATTATCATAATGATCAGACATTGGAGGATATTGATCTTCTCTATAGCGGTGCGTCTGCTTTGGATAGCGATTTCTGGAATGATCACGACTCCAAAATGGAATCCTGGCAAGAAAAAGACCGGACTTTTTACCGCCTGGAAGATCCTCTGGTTACCGAATGGTATCCTAACCAGTATCTATATTTAGAAGATGATTCAAATTTTGAAGCCATCGTAAGATCATGTGTTGGTCAGGTTGCCGTTTTGGAATTGGCCCGCGATTATCGGACAAAACACAACAATATCTGGGGAATTATTGCGAAAAATCGGGAACAGAACTTTGCTCTCAATGTTTTACTGGATCCTGAAATAGATTTTGTAACCTTATTAGGTACGGCAGGTACAGGTAAGACCTTGCTGGCTCTAGCCGCAGGACTGGTAATGACGATGGAGAAAAAAATTTACAATGAAATTATAATGACCCGGGAAACAGTACCCATAGGCGAAGACATAGGTTTTCTTCCCGGTACTGAAGAAGAAAAAATGGCACCTTGGATGGGTGC
>JAYTJI010000285.1:0-3450 GCA_043731245.1 Methylococcaceae bacterium
TCGGCAAAACGTTCTTCAACAATCCAGTCAATTTGAATAGCTGGGGAATACGCTTTGATGAATTGAAGCGCAACCATGGCATGAACGATGTCGCCCAGAGCGGAGAGTTTAACGATGGCTATTTTCACAAGAGGTATTTAAATAACATCAATCACTTGATCAGGCTTAATATCGACCAGGCACTTGGTGTGGCCTAATGGACACTCACGTTTAAAGCAAGGGGAGCAATCAAGATTTAAATAAATGACGTGCGCCTGATCATTGAGCGGCGGTGTAAAGTTTGGATCGGATGAGCCGTAAAGGGCGATTATTTTTTTATCCAGCGCGGCGGCAACGTGCATTAAACCTGAATCATTGGTTACTACGGTATTAACCAGTGACATCAAGTCCACCGCTTCGGCTAATGATGTCCGGCCTGTAAAATCAATACAAGCACCGGAGACTTTCTTGTTTATTTGTTCCGCAGCCTCTTTATCTTTATCGGAGCCAAACAGCCAAACCTGCCAGCCCTGAGCCATTTTATGCCTGGCAACTTCGGCATAATAACTGGCTGGCCAACGTTTTGCCGGGCCATATTCTGCGCCGGGGCATAGGGCTAATATCTTTGCTGATGACATGTAGGTTGGGTTGGCGGAGCGTAACCCAACATCAAAATCTTGGTTTTGTCGGGTTACGCTATCGCTAACCCGACCTACAGAGTTGCTGTTTTTAACATAGATGGAGTTTAAACTGAATTTCTCGATAACTGCATTTTGCTGATTCGGGTTAATAACAAGGCGGGGGATCGGATACTCAGGCGGCAACGGCGCGGTGTTCGGTAATCCCAATGCGACAAACCTCTGAACAGTCATGGCCAGCAAGGTTTTATCCAGTTTTCTGGTATCGTTAAGCAAGCCCCAGCGGCATTCGCCAATATAACCGGTACGAACAGGAATATTGGCAAAGTATGGAATTAATGCTGATTTCCAGGAATTCGGCAAGATGATAGCCTGATCGTAACCCTCAGCCCGTAGTTTTTTGCCCAGTTTGATTCTGTCCACTAAACCAAACTGACCATGAGATAACGGCATGGCTATGGCTTTTTCTACTTCCGGCATTCTTTCCAGTAAGGAAACCGACCAGGGTGGAGCCAGAACGTCAATTTGGCAATCAGGCTGGGTTTTTTTTAGGGTGATAAACAGGCTTTGCGCCATTACCATGTCGCCGACCCATGATGGACCGACGACTAAAATTTTCGATGATTGTTTCAAAGTCTTACTTGACGTAAGTCAACCAATCCGCATGATCGTCTCTGCGTCCATGTACATAGTCGAAATATAAGGATTGTAATTTTTCGGTCACCACACCACGACTGCCGCAGCCTATTTTACGGTTATCCAATTCTCTGATTGGCGTCACTTCAGCAGCGGAACCGGTAAAGAATGCTTCGTCAGCGACATAAATCTCGTCGCGGGTAATGCGTTTTTCGATGACTTCAAAGCCTTGCTCGCGAGCAATGGTGATAACGGTATCACGGGTAATGCCTTCCAGTGCCGAGGTGGTTTCGGGTGTGTAAATTTTACCGTTACGGACAATGAATAGATTTTCCGCACTGCCTTCCGCAGCAAAACCTTCATGATCCAGCATTAAGGCTTCGTCGTAACCATTTGACAAGGCTTCTTGCAGGGCCAGAATGGAATTGATGTAATTACCGTTGGCCTTGGCTTTGCACATGGTGCTGTTGTGGTGATTGCGGGTATAAGAAGACGTGCGGATACGAATGCCATGTTCTATGCTTTCAGCACCCAGATAGGCGCCCCACGACCAGGCCGCAACCATGACATGAACTTTCAGGTTATCCGCCCGCAGCCCCATGCCTTCAGAGCCAAAAAAACACATGCTACGGATATAGGCGCTGTCCAAATTATTTTTGGCAACGGCGTCACGATGCGCTTGGTTCATCTCATCCTTAGTAAACGGCATAGGCATATTCATAATATGCGCGGAACGGAACAGGCGATCGGTGTGTTCCTGCATTCTAAAAATAGCCGTGCCTTTTTCAGCGTGATAGGCTCTTATGCCCTCAAATACACCCAAGCCATAGTGCAGGGTATGCGTTAAGACATGGACTTTAGCTTCACGCCACTCTACCCACTTTCCATCCATCCAAATAAGGCCGTCTCTATCGTCCATTGTCATCGTTTATTCTCCAATATTAGTGTTTTTTATCTAAAATAATAGATCAAAAGTCTATTAAAATCTTCGTAATCTTCGTGTCTTTACATGTTAAATGGTAGCTTTTTCTTAATCGCTTATTCCATAAAATCATGCCAAATTTGCTCGACTTGCTTGCGCATTCCAACAACTTCAATCTCATTTATAACTGCCCGTTCTCCTTGTAAAACCAGTTTATGCCCCGTGTCACGATAAGTGCAATAAGCCGCTTTAAGGGCTTCAGCATCCATTTTGGACATAAAGCCGTCTTGCTGCAAGGCTTCTAGCAACCTGACATTATCTGTATAGGTTGTTAATGCTTCATTTTTTGCAGCTAGGGCTAAAACGCCAAATTGTACTATAAACTCAATATCAGCAATACCGCCTTTGCTTTGTTTTAAGTCAAACTTGTCCGATTCTTTCGTTGCCAGTGCGTTACGCATCTTTTCGCGCATTTCACGTACTTCTGTTTTCAATAGCTCTGTATCTCTGGGTAAGCTCAAGATTCTGCGCCGAATGGCTTCATACTGAGCTTTTAAGCCCAGATCACCGGCAATAAACCGTCCTCTGACTAATGCCTGATGTTCCCATGTCCACGCCTGGTTTTTTAAATAGTCTTCATAAGCATTAATATGCGTAACCAGTAAGCCGGAATCCCCACTGGGGCGTAAGCGCATATCGACGTCATAGAGTACGCCAGACAACAGCTTGGTATCCAGGATATGCCGGATTTTCAGTCCTAACCGGCCGTAAAACAAAGCACAGGAAATCGGTTTTTCACCTACAGGACGTAGGTGAGGGGCGTGAGCAAGAGCGGAAGCTTCGCCTACAGGACGTAGGCGAGGGGCGTGAGCAGGAGCGGAAGCTTCGCTTGATACTTTCGGCAAAGGTGTGTTTGCCGACTGTTCCGAAACCGGAAGCAACAGACCCAAGCCACCGGCAAAAGCCCCCTCCTGGTCATACAAAACCTGAGTAATCTTGTTCAGCTCAATTTTATGTCCCTCAGTCTGAGATATTTTTATGAGCTGTTTTTTATGGTTGCGGTCATCGGTAATGGCGTATTCTTGCAAACAAGGCTTACCCGTGACATCTTCGGCTTTCAATCCCGATAACTGTTCCGCGCCCCGACTCCAGTGAACAACCTGGTGCTCCCGGTCAACTATATAAAGGCCTGCAACATCGCATAGAGCTAGCAGTTCTAAAAACAACGGCTGTAATGACTGCTGTGCCAACCAGACTGATAAGAGTTCGGGAATC
>JAYTJI010000286.1:0-3718 GCA_043731245.1 Methylococcaceae bacterium
CTCGTAACCGAACGTGCCGGTGCCAGCAGCCAGTTGGTAATGGCCGCCTGATTGCAGTCCCATGATGTAGTTAAGCCCGATCAATTGGGCGTAGTAGCCTAATGTCCCGGCACGGAACAGGTCGCCGAGCAAGTCTTCCTGCGTCAGGGCGGCGATTTGAACTCGACCCTTGCTTTCCAACTTGGCCTTGGTCTGTTCTATCTTAGTTTCTAAATTGTTGGGTTCGTTGGGCGAGATGCTGCCCGCAATGGCGTTCCGATGGGTAAGACCCGGCGATGACGTTGTAAGTCCTGGGGCTGTGTTTGCCCTGGGGTCAGAGTAAACTTAAAAAATCAGTATTCAAGAAAATTAACTTTACTCTGACCCTAGTAGTTAGTTTCATTAAAACATTTACAATCTATACCAAGTCGAGATCGACTTTTTTCCATTTAAAGACGACTGGTTGATCGTTAAATTCGGCAATGCCTTTAAGGATTCGTTCCTTGAGCTCCTGCTTGGAAGTCACCCTGATATGGCGCAGGAACGAGCGAGCCATCTTGGAAAAGGCCATTTCAATCAGGTTAAGCCAGGAGCCATGCTTAGGCGTATGGACATATTCAAAGCGGCCCGGCCGTGTTGCCAGATAGGCCATGGTTTCCTTGGAAATATGCGAACTGTGATTATCGAGAACAACCCGAATTGTCGCATCGGCGGGATAGTGTCCATCAAGGCGCTTGAGCAACTGGATGAACTCACAGCTGCGATGGCGCTCTTCCACTTCAGCGAAGATATGCCCATCGTGCAAATCGAGCGCGGCGAGAATGCTTAAGGTTCCATGTCGCACGTATTCATAGTCCCGTCCGGTTTCTGCATAGCGCCCGGCTACCGGCGGCAAATCAGGCGCCACGGTCGCAATGGCTTGGATACCTGGCTTTTCGTCCACACTGACGGTTATAACCGGACGCGCTGATTCGGATGCGTCCGCAGTTGCCTTTGTTGGCATCGCGTTTTGCAGGGATACTTCCTGGTAGACCATCAAGACCTCGCGCATCTTTGAATCAAAATCAGGATCGCGCCGTTCCAGGTAATAGCGGATGCGATGGGGCTTGATCTCGTGCTCATCAAGAATTCGCCAAACCGTGGTCTTGTTTGCCTTAGCCAGACGCGAAAATCCAGCTGCCTCACACTGCTCACCTATAAACTTCGCTAACTGCGACAAGGTCCACAATTCCGCCGCCAGCCCATGATCTTTGGGCTTGGTACACGCTAAGCCGACCACCCAGCTCTTCGCGTCGTCGCCAATCTCAGGCGACTTCGGACGATGGTAAGTGTCACTTAACCCAGCGGTTATACCGGCTGCCAGTGCTTTGTCAATGCACTTGTAAATCGTTGGTCGACTCGCGCCAAGTACGTTCTGGATCTGCGAAATTGGGATGCCTTCTGCGTAACGAAGCAAAATTCCGGCTCGCTCAACTTCCCGCTTTGAGGCTGTCCGCGAACCAGCCAGACTTGCCAACTCCCGCTGTTGCTCTTCGGTCAGCACCAATGGTGTGCGTTTCGTTTTTCGTGCCATGACCTGCTCTTCTTCTGAAAAGCAGTATCATGACAGCCTTGATTATTTTGTAAATGTTTTTGTGAAACGATGTACTAGTTATTTATAATTTTTATATGGGTCTTAAAAAAACTAAGCCTTACTTCGACTTCTTGCTTTAATTCAGGGGTGTTTAATATTAAGTTAATTTCTTCGTCAGAGACTTCTTCAATTTCAGGCACTACCATTTTTGGGGCATCTTCCTTGATATTAGCATATAAATTTGTACGCAAAATAGACGTATAGAGCTGTAGTAATTGACCCATATTATCTGAATACCCAACAAAGTATTTTGGCAACTCCCCGTCGTAAGCATAAATAATGTAGTCAAATATAAAGGTATTTAATGCCATTATTTCGTTTATGCTTATAACGCCATTACCTTTTATCCAATTAACAATATTGTCAATATTAATAAACTCTTGAGATTCTTTGTTATATTGAACCCCCATTTCAGTAATGATCTCTTTAGCTTTATCCAAACATTTAAAAGCTAAAAATTTTTTGTTCTTAGCTTCATGAGGGAAAAATAATCCTGATGTAAAAAGCGGACTATTACCAAATACATAGGGAATGAATAATAATTGGTCGTAATATACAACTTTTATAATATCCAAAATCATTGGGCTAGCCCAATGCATTGGAAAACTTCAAGTGGAACTGGCACACTTAATGGTAATCTTGCTTCTGGAGGATTTATTAATCCTGGCACACAGGGTAAGGGACTTGGACAACCAAATTCAACAGGAAGATACCTAGCTATGAGTGTGTTTGGAGGTACAGCTGATTTACAACGATAACCACATTGCAACCAGCCGGATAATATTAATCTTCTATTTACTGATGATATTTTGCAATTATCAATAGGCAACTGCGAAGCAACTGAATTAGTTGCGGCCCAATTAATAATATCTGCTTTAAATTCTTCTTCGATTTGCTTAATAGCATTGACGATATATGAAACAACAACCACCAAAATGATAGCCAATACTAATCCACCCACAATCGCACCAAAACCAAGCCCAACAAATCCAGCAGCAATTCTACCAACTAGTACCGGGCTATCCGTTAAAACCTCAGTAAAACCCAACATTAAAATTGCCCCATAAGGAGGTGTGTTATTTGGTTGTATATCAATCATACCGCCGTTTGCACCACCCGCTATCTTGTAAGCCCCTGCTCCAGTATCAGGGTCGGTGATGATATAACCAGCCCCTGTCCACCCCGGTACACTGACGGGATCGGTATGGGTAATCACTTCCTTCCCAGTATTTAAGGCATTCCTGATTTCCGTCATGGTATCGCTGTCATGATGGATGTTATTGATTGTAGTTGATTGATTAGCTGACGTAATGTGATAAATTCTTTGGTTTAAGGCATTTGCTTTTGCTAATGCCTTCACAGCAGATATGGCTTCTCCTGGCTTTGCATCACTTGTAAACATCTGTTCTGGAACAGTATGTTCTAAAGCGGAACTTAAGAACCCCGTATTTAAAATAAATTGTCGTTTTTTCGGAAGATCACCATCATCAACACCGGAAATATTATACAGAGGAATGTCAAATGCAACTCCGCCGGGTTCGATGGCTTTGGGTAATCCAAAGAAATAACTAACTTTTGGCTCATAACCTACCGTGCCAGTGCCAGCGGCAAGTTGGTAATGTCCACCATTTTGTAACTCCATAGCTCTCAAAATAGCTAAATATTGGCCATAGTAACCCAAGCTACCTGCATAATAGAGATCACCTACGAGCTCCTCGCGAGTAAGTGATAAAACTTGTGCTGGATCATTGATCTCTGCTTTAGTATTTGTTTCTTCTAGCTTAGTTTTTACGCTTTGTAGCAACGCAGACGATACATTCCCAGCAAATATATTGACAGATAGATAAGACCCCGTAATGACATTGTAAGTCCGTGGGGCTTACACTGCTCCCCGTCCAGTAAAGCTCACAGAGGTGACAAACGGCATTTCTTCACCGAGCTTCATGGCAGTACCAGTCTTGACGGTTTGTCCGTTGAGCTTCAATTCTGGAACTACTTTAATCAGATAACTAGGAGGCTGTCCGAAAATAGAGTTCTTGTACAAGCGGTCTTTTGTGTTCCAGAAAAAATTTAAATTTCCCGATGGTCTATTTTTGAAAATGCCCC
>JAYTJI010000287.1:0-8629 GCA_043731245.1 Methylococcaceae bacterium
CGTTGTTGACAGAAATGGGCATTAACTACACGCTTTTTTTTGATCTCGATCCACAGCATCGAGGCTTACTACGCGTCGAGTATAAGGGTGCGACCCATACGGCAGTATTAAGTCCAACCCTGAGTAGGCAGAGCATCGAACTTGCAAGGGTAAAATCAGGCACAGTTTTTTTGCAATATCTGCACGAAGGCGTGTGGCATATTTGGACTGGCTACGATCATATTCTGTTTCTGTTAAGTTTGTTGCTACCAGCTGTGCTTTATCGTCAAGCAGGACTATGGAGGCCGGCACTACGGTTTCGCCCGGTATTAACAGAGGTTATCAAAATAGTGACGGCGTTTACTATCGCGCATTCCATCACCTTGAGCCTTGCTACTTTGGGCGTGATCTCCTTGCCCACCCGCTGGGTTGAATCGGCGATTGCCGCGTCAGTTATTTTGGCGGCATTGAATAATCTTTATCCACTGATAGACAAGAAACTTTGGCTGGTAGCTTTCGGTTTTGGCTTGATACATGGCCTTGGATTTGCAAATGTTCTGAAGGACTTGGGGCTGCCGCAAAATATGCTGTTACTCACACTGCTGGCTTTTAATCTGGGTGTGGAATTGGGGCAACTTGCCATAGTCACGGGCTTTTTACCTGGGGCGTATTGGCTAAGACATACGCAGAGCTATCGAAAAGTGGTTTTTACCTTGGGGTCTGTCTTAATCGCCATGCTGGCTTTTGTATGGCTGCTGGAACGATCACTGAATATTTCACTGATAAATTAGCCAATGTCATGAAGCTAATAATAGGGTTAATGATCATTATTTTTGCACCTGCACTTTTAGCTATTCCATTCATCCCTGATAACGATGAGCAGGTGCTTGAGCGTCTGCCATTAGCGACTAATCTGGTTAATCGGGATACGCGTGCTTTGCGTAATACGCTCAGTGCCAATCCCCGGCAACTTGAGCTTGCGGTCACATTATCGAAGCGCTATATCGCACTCGGAAAAGCCGAAGCAGATCCGCGTTATTACGGATATGCACAAGGCGTGCTAAGTCCCTGGTGGGATAGCCTAGAGCCGCCATCGGAAGTCTTGCTACTGCGGGCTTTGATTCTCCAGAACCGTCATGAATTCGATAGCGCTTTGCACGATTTGCAAGCACTCTTGAAACGCGAGCCAACTAATGTCCAGGCCTGGCTTACCCAGGCAGTGATCTTACAAGTACGCGCCCGCTATGATGAGGCGCAGCGCAGTTGTTTGCCATTAATGGAGTTTGACACGCCCTTGGCCGCCAGCACCTGTTTGGCGAGTATAGGCGGATTGACCGGACATGCCACTAAAAGCTACGATTTTTTACATGATGCCCTGAAAGAAGCACAAGACATTTCGCCCGATCAACGGCTATGGAGTTTGACCGTATTGGCGGAAATGGCGGTCAGAATGGGCAAAGCGAAAGACGCTGAGCAACTTTTTACGGAAGCGCTTAAGGTTCACGAGCAGGATGTTTATTTATTGAGTGCTTATGCTGACTTTCTGCTCGATCAAAAACGCCCAGCCGAGGTTGTTGCCCTGTTGGCCGATAAAACCCGTATCGACGGCTTATTATTACGCGTGGCTCTGGCTAAACAGCAACTTGGCAGTAATGATCTGCCGCAAATTATTATTCAGCTAAAGGCGCGTTTTACGGCAAGCCGGTTGCGTGGGGAGAATTTACATCAGGGTGATGAAGCACGCTTTGAGTTGTATTTGTTAAAACAGCCGCAACAGGCGTTGCGGCTGGCTCAGGCAAACTGGGCGTGGCAACGTGAACCAAAGGATGCGCGTATAGTGCTGGAAGCTGCTATTGATATGGATAATCCTGCCGCTGCGCAGCCAGTTATTGAGCTGTTAAAAACTACCGGGATGGAGTCTATGCAACTACAGCAGGTACTGCTAGGCTTGAGAAAAACTGGAACACCGGATTAGGTGGCAATTAACCCAGTCACTTCTTAATATTTGTTGGGTTTAGACCTACGGGGTTTTAAAAACCCCGTAGGTCTAACATTGCTATTAGCGCTAAATGAGAAGTTGCTTTGAAACCTCATTAGTTTTCTTTACCTGGTTTCAGGTTTTAGCATTAGCGTATGCTTTGGCTGCCCGGCTAAAAGCCCGATAGGTAAGCCTTGCACCCAATAACTTTGCTGATCCCGGTAGTTGGGTGACAATGGATGGGCGGATTGCCCGCCGGGCATATGCAAAATGCCTTCATCGAGATGCGCAGGTGAAACCACCAAGCGTTCACTGGCACCAAAGTTGGGGCTGGTAACTCTTACGCAACCAGCGCATCCTGCCAGTTGCTCTTCCGGCATGTCGAGAAGATCACTAAGCAGTGGTATAACCGTTGAAAAAGGATGTGAAAACCGGGCGGTATTTATTTTTCCCCACGTCAGCTCGGGCAGCTTGATATCAGGGTACGCAACCTTAAGCTGCTGCGCGCTTCGCTTTAATTGATCCCGTATAAAATCATCCCAGTTTCGATATTTATCGGGGTCAGGAAGTAACTCCGGGATCTTTTTTGTCAGCATGGCCTGTAACGGGGTATCGATATACATCCATGAATAGCGGAATTTTTTGTCCATTTTTCGGCTGGCTGCAAAATAAGGTGCAAATACCGCTTTAGCCAGATTTTTCTGAAACTGTTGAAGTAAAGCAAACCCCAAGCTACCGGTATCTGCCCGGCCGTTCCAGGCTAGAAGATAGTCACGTAGCGTTTGTAATTCCGGTTGTTGCTGAATTATCCTGGGCGACAGAACAGTCAATGCCAAGTGCTGATAATACGCATAGGACTCGCTTTCGGTATCGAGCTGCAATGCAAACATCGACCACTCATTGATTTCCTGCATTTGTTCAAGCCGTTGGGTGATTCGGTAGGCCCGGTAACCGTCGGCAAACTCATGCCCAATAACATAGGGATATTCCTTGCCCAAGCGCCGGTTATTAGCTGAAACCAAAAATCCTTGCGGCGGGTTAATGTCTCGCGGCAATCGTTGTGGATCAACATAACCATCCCAGCCGATAGCGCCATCCGCCCAGGAACGGCTGACTGAACCATCAAAACCTTTACGTTTAGGAATTCTACCCATGATTGTCCAGGCAATATGTCCACTATTATCCGCTAATAAAAAATTCAATTGCGGCCCGCTAATGCGATTGACGATTTCAACAGCCTGCTCCAGGGTTTCGGTTTGCTCCAAATCCATCAAGCCAATATTAACTGCGTCATCTTCATCCAGTGCTGTCCAATGGATTGCAACAGGCTTGCCCAGCAACGGCTCTTTTGCAACCGGCCCCCATTGTGTCCGTCTGACATCGAGTTTCAGGATTTCAGCTCCTTTAACAAGGATGCTTTCGGTGATGTGTTCAAAGCGTTGCCATTTATTGGCAACTTTATATTCGTCGGAATTTGCAGAATTTACCTCCAGACTTACCAGATCCAAAAAATCACCGGTCAAATTGGTACTGCCCCAAGCGATATGGTCGTTACTGCCAGCAACGATTATTGGCGTACCGGGCAAGGTTACGCCGGCCGTGTGAACCTTGCCGTAATTCATTTCACATCGATACCAAATAGCAGGCACTGAAATGCCTAAGTGCATATCATTTGCCAAGATAGCCCGGCCATCGCGGGTTTTTGTGCCACTGACTGCCCAGGCATTGGAGCCCGCAACGAAGTTTCGCAACTGCACGGCATCGGTCAGTTTCAGCGCATCTGGCGGCCGCTGCGCAAGGATTTTCTTAAGCGCAGCAACTGGAATGGGTTGGGCCGGACGAAATGAGGCGGCACTACCGATCAAGCTATCCGTAAACCGGTCGGTATCCGGCGTGAGAAAAGCAACAATCTCTGCGGGCAGACTTTTTTCCATTACACTTAACATCCGTTCCTCTTGCCCAGACCAGGCGGTCAGCATATCAAACATACCTAATACAATGAGGATGCTATCTTCAGGTTGCCAGGGTTCAGGCTGGTAACCCAGAACAGTAAATTCAAAAGGCAGCGCTTTTGCCGTGTCAATATAACTGTTTACGCCTCCGGCATAAGCTTCAAGATAACGCTTATGTTCAGATGGCAATTGAGTCACAACCCGCTTTGCGACACGATGAAACCCGTAAGTTCTGGCGGCAATATCACTGTCAATAACCGCTGTTCCAAATAGCTCCGCCAAGCGGCCGGCATTTTTACGGCGCATCAAATCCATTTGGAACAGCCGGTCACGCGCAACGCTATAGCCCAAAGCCCGCACGGCATCAAAACGATTATTGGCATGAATGGCCGGAATGCCATGTTGGTCGAACACAAGGGTAACGGGTGCGGCCAACTTTTCTATTGCAATCTCGCCGCTCATGTCCGGGAGTGATTGTTGCAAAATAAAGTAGCCGACGCCGAAAGCTATGATAACCAGGCTTAGTAGCACTAATACCGGATAAACAAGGAATCTTCGGATTTTTCTCATGATTGCTGTCCCTTTAACTGCGCCTGGTTATCCAATACAGGATATTCGATACGGGTGATTTGGCCTTCTTCCAGTTTGATACAGCGATCCGCCAGATGAAAATAACGTTCATCATGCGTAATCGCCAGTACGGTTTTTCCTTTAGCTGTCAATGCAGGTAACAGCTCAGTATAAAATAGCTCTTTAAGCTCTGAATCCTGATCGGCCGCCCACTCGTCAAAAACATAAAATGGCCGGCCCTCCAAATAAGCGATTAATAATGCCAAGCGTTTGCGCTGGCCCTGGGATAAGTCGAGGGTTGAGAACTTTCCGTTTTTAATGCTGATTTTGTAAAGAATCCAAATTCGCTTTGAATTTTAAATTTCAGCCGTTTTTCAGTCTCTATCAACTCTATCCATATCTCCGAGCCCGTTTACATCGACTTAGTCACATGTAATAGCACTTTCACGCAAAAGCCGCCTAACTCAATTGATCTGCCCATATTAAGCTGCCCGCCATATTGCTCTGCGATTAACTGTGCGATTGGCAAGCCCAAGCCATGCCCACTGACTGCTTCATCCAATCGTGTACCCCGTTGCGTTAACGCAGCAATGTTGGTTTCGGAAACTCCGGGTCCATCATCTTCGACCAGCAGATGAATCGCATGATTAATATGAAGTTGTAAGTTGACTCTGGATTTTGCCCATTTACAGGCATTATCAAGCAGGTTTCCGGTCAACTCGAGCATGTCTTCCCGGTCAATTAATAAAACACTCTTTTCCGGTGCCGTAAAAGTAATGACCAAATTTTTATCTTTATACATGCTTTGCAGAACATTGATCAAAGCCGGTATTTCCTGCTTTATATCGAATTTTGCAATGGCTGGACCGACGCCGGCCATGCGTGCCCTTTTAAGCACACGATCCATCATTCGCTGCATGTTGCTTGTTTGTGTTTGCAGGGTATGACAAATTTCCGAATGGGACTTTAGTGCCGCTTCACGAGGTAATTGTTGCAACACGGTTAAGGGTGTTTTTAAAGAGTGGGCGAGATCAGCCAGCGCATTACGCGAGCGTTGCAAGCGCTGTTCCAATACATTCAATAACCAATTAACTTCATTAACCAGTCCTGCAACTTCCAGTGGCACATCCATATCCAGCTGGGTTATTTCGCCCTGTTCCAACGCTCTGATTTGATGTTGTATACGCTCTAGCCGAGCAAATCCGCTACGTAAAATAATGACTTGCAACGCTATTAGTACCAGTAATAAAGCCAGTGCAATAACCGCATATCGATACTGAAACCAGGCTATACGCGCAAGAGTTGGCGAAAGATCCTCAGCAACAGCAATAGTGATAACTTGATTCTGTTTGGCATATCCGTAAACCATGATAATCAATGGCTGCTGTTGGGGGCCGGTAACATAAAACTTGTTGCTTTCTCCGTTAGATAAAGCCTTGATGGTCAAGCTATGATCTAAAAGCGATCTGGAACGAATGACTTGCTTACCCGTGATGACCTGATAATAGTCTCCCGAAAATGGCTGAAGATAGATAGGCTCAATCCTGTCAATATCCAGCTTAATATTGTTAGCGGCATCAATGTCTGTTGCAGCAAGAATACTTTGGGCATCATGCTCCAGATGCTCGGCTACCGATTCTTCTGCCAAATGGCGAATTGAACTGCTGGTTAACCACCACAAGGCAATAAATACACTGATAAGACTGATAAATAAACCAATGCCTAATCGCAGTTGCATTGATTTCATTCAACTTGATCCTTAAATACATAGCCTTGGCCGCGATGGGTTTCAAAACGTTGCTTGCCCAGTTTACGGCGCAAATGATTAACGTAAACTTCAATCACGTTGCTGTCTTTGTCCGAATCAAAATTGTAGACCTGTGTCGCTAATGTCGACTTACTTAGTATTTGTCCCGGATGCAGGAGAAAATAACGTAATAATTTATATTCTATACCAGTGAGCTCGTAGGTTTCCCCCGTTGCAGTGGTAACCTGTTGACGATTTTCATCCAGTTTTAAACCACCAATCTGTAGCGTTCCGCCAGGCTGTTGATGAGCTCTGTGGATTAATACATTAACCCGGGCCAATAGCTCTTCTATATGAAAAGGCTTAGCCAGATAATCATCTGCCCCCGCTTTAAAACCGTCTACCTTTTCATACCAGGCATCACGCGCCGTCAGTATTAACACCGGTAAAGTGTTTTTTTTTGCCCGCCAGTTTATTAACACTTCAATGCCATTGCGTTTGGGCAAGCCCAGATCAAGTATCGCCAATTCATAAATACATTCATCACCCATGTATTCACCTTCAATACCATCATGAGCAACGTCTACTGAGAAACCTGCTTTTTTCAAATCCCTATTTAAAATGCGTACTAAATCATGATCATCTTCAATCAGCAGCAGGCGCATGGTTTCCGTCCTTATTCCGGGTTATATAGAAAGCTGTTTTAATGATTGAGGGTACGCGTCTTTTTGATCAGAAGAAGATAAAACCGTATTTTATTCACTACGGGATTAAATGAAATGTTCTGGAGTTAATATAACAGAGTGAGTCATCCCCATAAACAGAATCGATGACAGCGAGTGATATTTGTGGCTAATTTCTTTCAAGTAACTTAACGGGCACTGCAAGGTAACAGTCAAACCTGAAATGAAACTTAAGACTATCCTGCAAGTAGCCCACCCAGCACCCTTTCGATTAACGGGAGAAATACTAAATGTCTCAAAATTTATCCTTAATCGAGGAAAAACATTGTGGCAGTCGGCAACTGTGCGTAATCCCGTTTTGGTTGTAACATAATCGCTTGATTAAATTGAGACGGGATTACCATGGCTATAGCAAATGACATACAAAAACTACACGCCGACATGCGCCAATGGCGGCGGCATCTGCATCAGTTTCCTGAAACCGCTTTTGAAGAAACCCAAACGGCAAAATTTATCGCTGAAAAACTGACCAGTTTCGGACTGGACGTTCATCAGGGGCTAGGCAAGACAGGTATTGTTGCCACACTTTCAGCAGGAAACAGTGACAATAAAATTGCCTTGCGTGCCGATATGGATGCTTTGTTCATACAGGAACAGAACACTTTTGCTTATAAGTCCCGTCACGATGGCAAAATGCACGCCTGTGGACATGACGGACATTCAGCGATGTTGCTGGGCGCTGCCAAGTATTTGTCTGAAAATCGAAACTTCAATGGTACGGTGTATTTTATTTTTCAGCCTGCTGAGGAAGGTCGCGCTGGCGCAAAGCAGATGATAGATGACGGCTTATTTGAACAGTTTCCGGCGGATTGTGTTTTTGGGTTGCACAATTTCCCCGACATTCCATTAGGCCATTTTGCCGTTAAATCAGGCGCAATGATGGCCTCATTTGATTGCTTTGAAATCACGCTTACCGGGCAAGCGACCCATGCGGCGATGCCGCATTTGGGCTGTGATGCCATTGTTGCCGCTACGCAGCTGATCAATGCTTTGCAAACTATCGTCAGTAGAACCGTTAATCCGGCTGCCCCCGCAGTCGTTAGTATTACCCAGATTCATGCAGGCAATACCTGGAATGCCATACCGGAATCCGTGCTGTTAAGAGGCACTTTCAGATGTTTTAGCCCTGCGGTACAAACAATTATTGCCGATAAAATTACGCAATTGGTGAATAGCATATGCGAGGGTTTTGACGTTAGCGCCGACATCCGTTTCAACCCGGAAAATGCGGGTTATCCGGTTACATTTAATACTGAAGCAGAAACAGCTATAGCGTTAAAAGCGGCACAAGCGGTAGCCGGAGAGGACTGTGTCGATCAACAACCGACACCCAGCATGGGTTCAGAAGATTTTGCCTTTATGCTGCAAAAAAAACCGGGCTGTTATATCTGGATAGGTAACGGCTCTTCTGAAAACAGCTGTCTACTGCATAACCCGCATTATGACTTTAATGATGAGATATTGCCGGTTGGCGCGGCTTACTGGGTTAAGCTGGTTGAAATGAAGCTCAAAGCCTAACCTGATTAGCAAGATGTTTCAGCCGACAACAAACAACGTCATACCGGCATGGATGCCGGAATCCAGTCACAGGGATGTGAAGCTATGTCTGGCACCGCGCCGTATAATGCCTTAGCGAAAAATCGTCAAGTTACCATCCATG
>JAYTJI010000288.1:0-1774 GCA_043731245.1 Methylococcaceae bacterium
AGTGTAGCTGGAAAGTTACCGTCCATGGCTCTGGATTCCGGCTTCCCTGCCGGAATGACGGACTTTTGGCGCTGGCTGAAGCATCTTGCTAATCAGGAGGTAATTAGATTCGTAGTGAGTCCTGCGGCTATACTCAAGAGATATCCTCTTTAAATCATTAGCCACTTATTCCTCAACTAGCGATTAACCATCACGGCTTATGCTAATATCCAAAATTATTTATCTGAGAAACTTTAGCTGATGAAAACAAACACCATTATGAGAGTTTTGCGCATTATTTGCCTGCTGGTACTGGCAGGTTCGTTATCCGGTTGTATTTACTGGATACGGGCCTATCAGACTTATCTGCAAATGGATGAGTTTGATCGTTATTTTACCGTTGTCACCACGGATGAGTTTACCTTGCAATTTAAAAAACCTATTCTCTATAGCAAGGATTTTGTTTCATTATCCAGGTTGTATGCCAGTGAGGATGTTCCTGCCGGGGAAGGTAGACGCTGGCGATACTGGTTTAGAAAGGTTGATGCTAACAATAAACAGCTTATTCCAGAGGTGAAGTTTTATACTGATTTAAACTTCAATAAAGAAGGCCACATAATTGCCTGGTCATTCTCATCGTTATTTTTGCAAATCGCCCCACCAAAGTTTTTAGAGGTTTCTTTACGCTCAATAGGCGGCGCTGAAATTGATGAAGAAAAGCAACAATTACGTGCCAATAGTAAGCTTATCGATAAAATTTCAGAAGATTTACCAAAAAAATCAGCTGTTGTGGCTCAATTAGGCCCGCCTTTGGAAATTAAAGATGAAGGTGATTTAGAAGTGTATATCTACCATTTTCTACTGGAAACTAATCATATCGAAAAAGGTTATGAAGATCGGGCGTTGAATGAGGTGAAGCTCAGCTTTGATAAAAAGACACAGGAGCTGAGTAAAATGAGTGGACGTTTTGCCGGTCTTAAGGTTTCCATTAATTATCGAAAATTTCTTGATGAGCCTGCCAAGGAATCTTCATAGGCAGCAATAGTCGGAGTATATTTGCCAAACTTGATAGACAAGCACCAGGAAGCGGGTACATTACAAAGATTATTGGTGTCACCTCAAAACTGATAAAATCCCCCAACTTTAATTACCATAGCCACGAGTACGATGACTACAAAACCCACTAAAGACCTGGAAACTTTCGATAATCCCCAACCAAACCGCGACTATACGATACGCATTGATGTTCCCGAATTCACTTGCCTTTGCCCAAAAACCGGACAACCGGATTTCGCAACCATCCAAATTGAATATGTACCCGCCGCACTTTGCGTGGAATTAAAAGCCCTTAAGCTGTACATGTGGGCATTTCGTGATCAGGGTGCATTTCATGAAGCGGTTACCAATGAAATCCTTAACGACATTGTTAAAGCCATAGCGCCTAATTTTATGCGTATTCGCGCTGAATTTAATGTCCGTGGCGGCATCTATACAACAGTTGTTGTCGAACATAGAAACAGCGATTGGCAAGCGCCTGAATTAGTCAATTTGCCCTAATCAGTTTTTCATTACGAAGCTGTGTAAGTAGGTCGGGTTAGCGCGAGCGTAACCCGACACACTGACCACAGTTGCCGATATAGGCTATCTCCCCCGACTTACCAATCACAATCAATCCATGAACATCAAAGAAGCCCTGACCACCTTACCCCAATACATTTTACCTCATCATGCCTTATCCAAAATGATGAGCAAACTGACGCACTGCGAAAACAAGACCTGGAAAAACCTGTTTATC
>JAYTJI010000289.1:0-6973 GCA_043731245.1 Methylococcaceae bacterium
GGTTCTATGTGAAATCGAGTGGGTAAATAACATTAGGGCTTGTGGATTTTTCCGTTCGTCCTGAGCTTGTCGAAGGATGATTGGAAAAGTCCGCAAGCCCTCCAATTGAAGATTAAGTTCGATATAACATGACATCCTTATGGCTGTCAAAATATCATATTTATAAATAAAAGTTATTTAAAATCAATATATTGATATGAAATATAAAATGGATGTTGATAGCTTATGACTAACCATAAAGTTGCGCTTGGCTCAAAGTAAGCCCGTCCATCCTTCGACAAGCTCAGGACGAACGGACTTACTTTTGCAGCACCATGTGTTAGCAATCTTAAGCATTCTACCCACTATAAATCACATAGAGCCGAAAAATTTCCTTAGACAAAATAACGAGTGGTAAAGAATTAATTCCTAAATGGAAAGTTTTACTATCAAAAGCTTCAAATGACCACGGCGGGCAGCCAGATAAAGAAGGTAAACGAAGAATTTTTTCAAGAATTGAGGTTATGCCACCTGAAACTGTTTGTACCGAATCATATTTAGCAGTTGGGGCATACGACAACAAAGAAGAGGCAGAAAATATGTCTAATTATTTGCGGACTAAATTTTGCCGATTTCTGGTTTCAACAATTCTTCTAACGCAAAATATAACAAAAGGGAAATTTATTGTTGTTCCCAATTTAAGTATGAAAGAATCTTGGACAGACGAAAAGCTCTACAAAAAATATGGATTAACCAGCGAAGAAATTAAGTTCATTGAGTCAATGATTCGCCCAATGGAATTGAACAATGAGTAATGAATTTTTTCCGCAAAGACCAGCAGCAAATCCAACCATTTATGCCTACGAAGATACAAACCCACAATACAAGGGTTTGCTTAAAGTGGGTGATACAAACTCCCTTTTTCTAAATGTGATGAATGAAATAATATGAACACCGGAGAAATAATAATATATCAAAACAAAGAAGGGAATATAAAAATAGATGTTCGCCTTGAGGAAGAAACGGTTTGGCTTACACAAGCACAAATGGCTGAATTGTTTGCTAAAGGCAGAACAACCATAACCGAACATATACAAAATGTATTTTCCGAAGGAGAACTGATAGAAGATGTGGTGTGTCGGGATTTCCGACATACCACTCAACACGGTGCAATAGAAGGGAAAACGCAGGAATCGGTTACAAAATTTTACAATCTCGATGTCATCATTTCGGTAGGTTACAGGGTGAAATCGCCACAAGGAACACAATTCCGTATTTGGGCAACCCAAAGGCTCAAAGAATATATCATTAAAGGTTTTGCCTTAAATGACGAGCGTTTTAAGTCGGGAAATTCGATGAACTATTTCAACGAATTGCAAGAACGTATTCGTGAAATACGATTATCTGAACGGTTTTTTTATCAAAAAATAAAAGACATCTACACCACCAGCATTGATTATGAGGCGAAGGATGAAAAAACTATTGCGTTTTTTAAAATTGTGCAAAACAAACTGCTTTGGGCTATCAGTGAGCAAACCGCAGCCGAACTGGTGTATCGTAGAGTAGATGCCGATTTGCCATTGCTGGGTATGCAATCATTGGACAAAAAAAATGCCGTTTCTGTTAAAAAAGCGGATGTAAGCATCGCCAAAAACTATCTGAAAGAAGATGAAATAAAATTGCTTGGTTTGTTGGTGGAGCAATATTTGGCTTTTGCCGAAACCATGGCTCAACAACAAACACCCATGTACATGAATGACTGGATAAACAGGCTGGATAGTATTTTGCAACTCAACGGCAGGGAGCTATTAACCCACGCAGGAAAAATAAGCCACGAAGCAGCATTAGAAAAATCTAATGAAGAGTTTGAAAAATATAAGCTTGCCCAAAAAGCCATAGAGAAAGAACAAAGCCTTAAAGAAATAGAAGCAGATATAAAAAGAATTAAAAAACAATGAGCGGTAAATTTTTTCCACCACGACCAGAGGCAAATCCAACCATTTATGCCTACGAAGATACAAACCCACAATACAAGGGTTTGCTAAAAGTCGGATTTACTAATGCTGATGCACAAAAACGAGTTGCACAACAATATCCAACATTACGTCCAGGAGCTTTGCCTTATAAAATTGTTTTTGAAGAATCGGCAATGCGAAACGATGGAAGTGCTTTTACCGACCACGATGTACACCGTTATTTAAGAAAACAAGGTGGCATAAAAAACCCTGAAGGTGAATGGTTTAAATGCACCACCAACGACCTTAAAGCAGCCTTACTTGCTGTCAAAACAGGAATCAATAACGAAGATAATCGAACCCTTGATTTTGGAATGCGTCCAGAACAAAAAGAAGCGGTAAAAAAAACAATTTCTTACTTCGAAAGCTTCAAGAATGAAAATAAAAATAGTACCCCTCACTTTCTATGGAACGCCAAAATGCGTTTCGGTAAAACTTTTGCTGCAAAATTCTGTTTCTGGATGATATTTTTATCCGTTTGGACATTGCCAATCGTCTGCCCATATTAAACATTCTAAAATCCGAATTCCCCGACTATCAAATCTTCATTACCACTTACGATAAACCCTGGTATGAATACGCCAAGAGTTATTTAGAAGGTGCTGAGAATTGGAAAACACTGGAGTTCTACGCACAAGAAACCAAGGAAGGCTATGAAATCCCTTTAGTCAATGATGAAAGCGATTTTCTACAGAAAGCAGAAAAATATTGCAATGAATGTGACTATAAAGCCGCTACTGTTTACACTCGGTCGGCATTTGAGAAAACCTTAAGAAAATATTGCGAAGATAAGAAAAAGAAAATCACCTTCAAATCTAAATTGAAAGATTACACTACTCAGGATTTCTGGAGCGAGGTTAGTGCGGATATTAAGCCATTGACTAAGTCAGAAATTGAGCAATACCGTGATCTGGTTCTCAATACTTTCAGTCATTACAACACCGAAAAACATGAAATTAAAACGGAATTAAAGAATGCAATTAATGCCGTTAAGCGTTTAAAAAATGAATTAACTATTTAGACCTAAGTGAATACATTAAGCCACAAAGAACAGAAAAGACTAAGTAAAATATCGTGTCCTTTATATTTTTCGTGGTTCATTAATCAATCCAACTAACTTTATTGCGTATTCAAGGTTACAATGAAGCTATGAATACTCAACTTACGCCTTTTGCAGCACTGACTCCTGATATTATTTTGAACGCTCTGGATAGTGTCGGTTTACAGAGCGATGGCCGACTCTTGGCACTCAATAGTTATGAAAACCGCGTCTATCAGGTCGGCATGGATAATGCGGAGGCTATTGTGATGAAGTTCTACAGGCCCAACCGATGGACAACAGCGGCAATCCTTGAAGAACACACTTTTATTCAGGATTTGGCAGAAAATGAACTACCCGTAGTTCCGCCTTTACGGTTTAATGATAGCAAAACGCTAAATGAAATTGGCGGCTTTCGGTTTTCTGTATTTCCCAAACAAAGTGGCCGTGTACCGGAAATTGAAGGTCGTGAAAAATTGGAATGGATGGGGCGTTTTATTGCTCGTATCCATGCAATTGGCGCTTTAAAACCCTTTAAGGAACGTCCAGCACTAAATATTGCCAATTTTGGCGACGAACCAAGAGATTACTTGCTAAAGCATGATTTTATTCCGGCGGATCTGTTCAGCGCTTACAGCAGTGTTATCAATTATGCACTGGACTCAGTGAGACGTTGTTTTGAACGTGCGGGTAATGTAAAAACCCTAAGGCTGCATGGCGATTGCTATCCGGGCAATATTTTATGGACGGATGACGGCCCCCATTTTGTTGATTTTGATGATAGTCGAATGGGGCCGGCGATACAGGATTTGTGGATGTTGCTTTCAGGTGACCGAGCCGAAATGACCATACAACTCAAACATCTATTGTCAGGCTACCAAACTTTTTATGATTTCAATACAAGAGAGTTACATCTGTTGGAAGCCTTGCGTACCTTACGCTTGATCCATTATTCAGCGTGGATTGCAAAACGTTGGGATGATCCCGCCTTTCCTATGGCATTCCCATGGTTCAATACTCCGCGCTACTGGCAAGATCGTATCATTGAGTTGCGCGAACAGATTGCATTAATGGATGAAGAACCTATTGGATCAAGTTGAAGGCAATACACAAAACAAATCTATTTTGTAACCACTCAGTAGATGCAGATTCTGAAATCGAAATAGAACGCTGATAACGCTGATCATTATGATTGAGTAAGATTTTTTGAATTATCCTAGAAAAATAATTTGCTCGCCGTTTCACGATTAAGCGTTCATCATAATCATCTGCGTTCCATTGCATTTGATGGCTGAGTAGTTACTCTATTTTGTCCTTTGCTGAATTATCATAGTTTTTACCGGATTAAAGGTTTTTCTGTGTATCGGTAAAAATCCGAATTGTTCAATCTCCATTAAGTGTTGTTTTGTGCCATAGCCTTTATGTAGATGAAAGGAAAAATCGGGATATTTTTTATGATAGCCAGCCATTATACAATCGCGCGTGACTTTTGCGACTATAGAAGCGGCACTGATCACTTTCACTTTGCTATCGCCGCCCACAATGGCCTGAGCAGGAATCAACAAGTCAGGAAGGCGATTACCGTCTACTAAAACCTCATCAGGTTGAATCGTTAATCCATACACAGCCCGCTGCATGGCAAGCAGTGTTGCTTGAAGAATATTGAGTTCATCGATCTCTTCAACACTGGCGACTCCGACCGACCAACTTAAAGCGACTTCCTTAATAATGTCAAAAAGGCTATCCCGTTTACGCTCGCTGAGTATTTTAGAGTCGGCCAAACCAACAATTGGCCTTAGAGGATCAAGAATAACCGCTGCTGCCACCACCGGACCAGCAAGCGGCCCGCGACCCGCTTCATCAACACCCGCTACCAGAAAATTTTGTGTGGCTTTGATTAAAGGATAGTCGTCCATAGCAATAATTCCTGACGAATAAATTGCAAGCTTAGCACCTTATACATCTTAATCAACTCTACCCCTCACATTAGGGAACCTCTAAAAATTGCACTTCGACAAGCTCAGTGCGAACGGTGGTCTTTGTGAATCAGTGGTTTACCCGTTTATGCTGAGCCTGTCGAAGCATGAATAGGCAATTTTTAGAGGTTCCCATTAGACGTATCTTAGCGTAATATGCCCCGCCGCACATTCCGTAAAAAGCTAACCATGTCAGACAACTCCCGACTGTCACCGGCAAGCTCTTCTATCTGTTCTATGGCATCCTCCAGCCGCAAATTCATTTTATAAATTATTTTATACGCATTTCTAATGAGCCTAATATCTTCAGCCGATATGCCATTACGTTCCATACCAACTGAATTAATGCCATGCGGCCTGGTAGGCTTGCCACCAACCATGATAAAAGGTGGAATATCCTGGGTAATTGCACTGCCCATAGCTGCAAAGCTATATTGCCCTATTTGAGTAAACTGATGCACCAAGGTAAAGCCTCCTAAAATAGCATGGCTATTTAAATGGACATGCCCGGCTAATGAGGCTCCATTCGCCATAATGACATGATCGCCAATAATGCAATCATGGGCTACATGGGTGTAAGCCATAAACAGATTATCATTGCCTATCTTAGTAAGACTATTATCTTGCAGGGTTCCTCTGTGCATAGAAGTAAATTCCCGAATGGTATTTCTATCACCAATTTCAAGCCGTGTTACCTCAAACGCATATTTTTTGTCTTGCGGATCTTCGCCAATTGAAGTGAATTGATAGATGCGGTTCTCTTTCCCAATGGAAGTAGGCCCTTTAATAACGACATGCGGGCCTATAACCGTACCGGCAGCAATTTTTACATCTGCTCCGATGACAGAAAAAGCGCCAACGCATACGTTATCCGCCAACTCAGCACGACTGTCAATTATAGCTGTTGGATCAATCAAAATTAATCCACCACCGCAGCACATCTAATTTCTGCACTTGCGACAAATTCTCCGTCAACCTCCGCACGACATTCAAATGCCCAGATATTACGCCTACTTTTAACAAATCTTGCTTCCAACATTAACTGATCCCCCGGCACAACAGGTCTTTTAAACTTGGCTTTATCAATACCTACCAGATAGTAAATCATACCTTCCAGTTCGGCACCGGCAGTTTCTGAAGCTAACAAACCGGTCGTTTGTGCTAACGCTTCCAAAATCAGCACACCCGGCATAATAGGTTTTTGTGGAAAATGACCTTGAAAAAAAGGCTCGTTATAAGTGACATTTTTCACTCCTAACAACCTAATCCCAGGCTCACACTCAATAACCTTGTCAACTAATAGAAAGGGATATCGATGTGGCAGGAATGCCTGTATTTGTAAAATATCTAACGTAATAGACATGAGTTTGAATGCTTCGTTTAGGGTTATCGTGCGTATACTTAAAACAGAGCATTACTTACTCAGGCATGGTTGACAATTTTTGCTGTACTTGAGCGGTTATATCAATCTTATCATTAGCATAAATAACACCGTCAGTGAGCAATAAATCAAACTTTTGATCCTTCGCTATTTCCCGAACCGCTTCAACGATACGACGTTGCAATTTACCCAATTCTTCATTACGACTGGCATTAAAATCTTCGCTAAATTCCTGCTGCGCCCTTTTTGCGTCTCTTTTTTTATTTAAAATATCTTTTTCAAGATTAGCTTTTTCAGAATCGCTCATCACTGAAGCATCCTTGGCCATTTTTTCGTCCATGCCTTGGATTTCTTTTTGTTGGGCAACTAATTGTTTGTCTCTAGGTGAAAATTTTTGTTCTAAACGTTTTTTTGCTTTTTCAGCTTGGGGTGCTTTTTCAAGAACAGCAGGAATATTGACAAAGCCAATTTTTAAATCAGCATAGCTAACGTTTGCAACAAACATCAAGCCTAAAAATAAAGCAATTTTATTTTTCATAGTTAAATCGATCTCTGGTTATGGTTAATTAAAATATTGTGAAAT
>JAYTJI010000290.1:0-5519 GCA_043731245.1 Methylococcaceae bacterium
AACTGAAATTGAACTCGACATTAATGCCGAATCCATACGGCTCATTGCCAACGCGGTGATTTTTTATAATGCGACCATTCTATCGGCGCTTTATCAGCACTATCTAACGATTGATCCAGAAAAGGCGAAAGAAATAGTACGGTTTTCACCCGTTGCCTGGCAGCATATTAACTTCATTGGCAAGTATGAATTTTATAATCGGGAACATATTGTTAATATTCATGAGGTTATCAATAAACTTATTGGCGAATTTAAAATCGATATTTCGGCTGCAAGCCGCTAATACCAAGGGCTCCAGGGGTGTCGCGGGACAAACCGTTCTTTTGGTTAAATAACCCCAACAAGAGGCAACCCTTGAGCAATTAGCTGCTTTCAATCAAAAACAACAGGCAAAACTGGATTAGAAAAAGAGCAAGGATAGCTGGCACTGTTTTTACTGCATTCGGTTGAGGCTTCGGCCGCTTGCCCATTATGTGAGGCATAGCGACCCAATTTAACGCACCAACAACCGCCACCGTAGATATGATGTCAGCCACCGTATGGTATCCCTGATAAAGCATAAGCAACACATAAGTAGCGAACGACCCTAGCCAAAGCAGACTGAGCGGCTTCGAGCAAAATACCAGAAAGGTTATTAATACGAGAGCAACAGCAGTGTGCGTACTGTAGTCCAATCCCTGCCTTGACCAAATTCGTAGAGCGTTGTCTATGAACATGAGGCCATATGCGATGCCGAGACCCGAAAGAACTGAAAAAAAGCGCCGAACGGCCAATTGCCATTCTTTGCGAATAAGCGCAACGATAATGAAAGCTATTGCCACAAACGCTAGCAACGGAATGTAAGCATCCGCGATTGAATCGAGTGTTTGGTAACTTAGCATTTTCCCTATAGCGCCTATTATCTATTACTGAAAACGTTTTTGCATACCGCTGGGCGGTTTATTTACTCTACTTCTTTAAAGTAACCGTTATGGCATTGAATGGCGTTATTGTTTATCAATTTATCTTTTCCAATACACTCTTTTAAACTTTTCCCTTCAACCCAGACTGTTGTTTTTTTAGATTCTTCTGTATTTTTTAATGCTTTACCTAGCGAAAATGGTTTTACCCCCATTTTATTTAATCCATTAACTACGATACTGTTTTCATTTATTATTTTTTCAATATCCATATCTTTTGGTAATGTATATCCGGTTTTGTAGCAAGTAATTAATGCTATGAGGAGTGTCATTTTTTTCATTTTTTATTTACGCTGCCGTTGATTACCAAAACAACCAATTGAACTTGCCATAGATAGTTTGGTTTCGATTTTGGAGGATTAGCACTTCGCGTCGACTTTCTTGCATGGCATGGATTTGTGCCAGGGTTCTTAGAATGCCTTCTATGTCGTCTACTATTGAAGTTATCATGATTACACCATTATATAACTTCGCATAATGTATATTATGTTAAATAGCAATGGTATGCCGTTTAGGTTAGTTATAACCCATCTTGCAACATCTCTCTTTTGTAACTCATTTAATTATTAGATCTTAAAAATGCTTCAAACATCAACAACGACCAAATGGGCGCACTGTAATCGCGCAAGCCACTTTGATGTTGGTTGACCATCTGTTCCAAAAATGAAGGATTAAACAATCCGCATTGTGCCATGGTTTCGCCAAGTAACGCTTCTCGTACTTTGTTTTTTAGCGGCCCTTTAAACCAGGCATCCAACGGCACGGAGAAACCCATTTTTGGCCGATATAAAATGTCGTTCGGTAAATAGTTTTCCAATGATTTTTTAAAGATATATTTGCCTTCACGACCCTTGAGCTTCATGTTCGGTTGCAGTCCTGCCATCCATTCCACCAATTTATGATCCAGCAGTGGCACTCTAACTTCTAAAGCATGCGCCATACTGGCCCTGTCTACTTTGGTTAAAATATCGCCTGGTAAATAGGTTTTTATATCCAGATATTGAACCAATGATAACGGGTTGTCTGTCGGTGCGTTATCGACATGTCTCCTGAACACGTCCACTGCCTGATAGCCTTGTAAATTGCTTTTTAATTGGTCACTGAACAGCTTGCTGCGTAGTTCATTGGATAGTACTGAAACACTGTGAAAATAACCCTCCATAGAATCCCGGGCAATGGCTTCAAGGGTTGATTTTGCCCTGAATATTTTCGGTGCCCAATCCGCTTTCGGATAAACCTGCCCTAACAAGCCAAACACCGGTTTTCTAATACTATCCGGCAGCCATGAGCGCATTTGTTCTTCATAGGTGTGCCAGCGGTAACGCCGGTAACCGGCCATATTTTCATCACCGCCATCGCCTGACAGTACAACGGTAACTTGCTTTTTCGCCAGCTCACAGACGCGATAGGTGGGTAATGCAGAACTGTCGGCATAGGGTTCATCGTAAAGCCCTGCCAATTGGTCAATCAGACTAAAATCATCGGGATCAACTTGTTCAACACGATGTGCCGTGTGATAACGTTCTGCTACTTGTGCGGCAAATTTAGATTCATTAAATGCCGGATCACCAAAAGAGATTGAGCAGGTATTGACCGGGTCGTTTGATAAACCTGCCATCATGGCAACGACAGCACTTGAATCCACGCCACCGGACAGAAATGCACCCAACGGTACATCGGCCACCATTCTTATTTTAACGGCTTCGCGTAAGCGCTCTATGAGTTCTTCACCTGTTGCCCGTTCATCTTGCGGTGGTCTGGGGTTGAATTTTACATCCCAATATTGGCGTGGTTGGTAGGTTTTATTGCCCCGCTTTAATGTCAGGCAATACCCCGGCTCCAATTTATAGACATTTTTATAAATGGTTTTAGGGTCGGGTATATAGCCGAAACCAAAATAATCTTCAATCGCAGTAGGATCAAAGATTTTGGGTAATTCGGGGTGTTCTTTGAGAGCTTTTAATTCAGAGCCAAATATAAACTGTCCATTTGCCAGTTCCGCATAATAAAGCGGTTTGACTCCCAAGCGATCACGCGCTAGAAATAATGTTTGCTGATCCCGATCCCAAACAGCGAAAGCAAACATGCCGCGCAATCTGTCCACACAACCCTCTCCCCATGCTTGCCAGCCATATAGAATAACTTCTGTATCACAGTGCGTTTGGAAGGTAAATCCAAGTGCTTCAAGTTCTTTTCTTAATTCCAGGAAATTATAAATTTCTCCGTTAAAGGTAAGAATTGCATTTTTATCACGGCTCACCATAGGTTGCTGACCACTGGTGAGATCGATAATTGATAAGCGGCGATGACCAAACCCTAAACCAGCTTCGATATGCAGTCCACCTTCGTCCGGGCCACGATGATATTGACTTTCGTTCATTCTCGAAAGTAAATCCCGATTGATTTCCCGTTTTTCTTTTATATCGAAGATGCCTACGATTCCACACATAGCTGTTTATTCCTGTTTTAAAAAATTTAACCCATGTTTATTACGGGAGATTTTGAGATCGCGATCCAAGTGTCTTATTAGAGTCGGTCTTGCATTAAGCTTATCAGCCTATTGACGTTTTGCTCCCAGCTGAACATGGCTGTCACGAAATTCCGATTGTTGTTTGACATTATCGCCGCAGAGTTTTTCTGCAATAATACTTCTAGTTGATTAATAACGACATCAGCGTCATCACCCACTGCTACATCCAGGGTCTCGTTATACGGAATGCCTTCCATTGCTGCGGAAGTCACAAGCACATATTTCCCCATCGCCATGGCTTCTAATACCTTATTTTGAATGCCCCTAGCAATTCTTAAGGGTGCAACCGCCAATTTTGCATGCGCAAGATAAGGCCGGACATCATCGACAGCACCGGTCACCACAATATTATCGTTAGCCAACGCTGCAACTTCTTTTGTTGGCCGGGAGCCAACTATGTAAAATTTTAGTGTTGGATGGTTTTTTACAATGTGCGGAAAAACGTCTTCTGCAAACCATTTTACTGCATCTACATTGGCCCAATAATCCATCGCGCCAGTAAAAACAATAACGTCTTCATCAGTAGGATAAGGTGTGATAAATGACTGTTCCGGCGAAAAATAATCCGTATCAACTCCGTTATTGATATGCGTTACTTTTTCACTGACTTCAGGTGCCAGATTTTTAAATAAATCAGCCTCCTGCTCTGAAACGAAAAAATTCCCCTTAGCTTGCTCAGCTATTTTTTTCTCATGCGCAAATAGGTATTTGGATTCTCGTTGATAAATCCATGCACCTAAAGCTTTTTTACTTTTAGCATATTGCTGCCATTTGTCGGAATCGACATCAACAAAATCGACAAACATTTCAACATCATGCGTTTTATTAATAAACTGCGCCATGACCGATGAAAATATCAGCACTTTTTTAATGGCGTGGTCTTTTATTGTCTTATCGACCCAATCTTGCATGGCTTGGCTTTTATAATAGGGCAAACTTAGCGCGTCGTCAGTCAGTAATCCTTGTAGACTTTTTATTTTAGCTTGAAGAGGGTTAAGCTTCAGATAGCAGGTTTCCGCACAAATAGCATCAAGCTTATCGGTATATTGCCAATCATTAGGATCGTCAATAAAAGTGCCTAAGTGAACATTATAGCTAGCTGTTAAATACTTTAAAAAATGATAGGAACGTATCTTATCGCCTTTATTAGGTGGATAAGGGATTCTATGCGCGAGAAAAAGAAAATCTTGCATGGCAGATGTAGTGGTTCAGTAAGTGGTCAGCTTAAGTCTTTCGATAACCAGGGGCCAATTGCTTGACTAACAACCAAAGGCAAACGTTTCCAGGCTGCTATAAACAGCCGATATTTAGGGTTGAGTGGATTGATATCAGGCATGGCAGTCGATTTAACTAAATAAAACTCATAAAACAAAGGTTGCGGTGTAAACCCCCAATTTTTTTTGAAGCTATAGGAGCCTGTACCTATTTTACTACGCCCGTAATCAAATACTTTTATGCCCTTCCCTACTGCGCAGCGCATAACTTCCCAATACATAAAGTCATTGCCTTTAAGCTCGCGTGCCAAATCAGTTCCCCCGCCATAATAAGGCAATACTTCATCCTTAAAATAAAAACTCAGCACGCTGGCGACTGTGTGTCCATTGTGTTCCACCGTCAACACTTCACATTGCTCGGCAAAAACGTCTTTAAGTGTCTGGAAGTATTTTTTGGAGAAAACCGGAGTCCCTAAATTCCTAACGCTCTCGGAATAAGCTCGATACAGCCTATCGATATTGTTATCGATAACACTAATTAAACCGGCATCAATGCCTTTTCGTACCATCGCACGCTGCTTTCTTGGGATAGCCAGAAAATTCTTTTCTACATCAGCGTCCAAGTCTTTTCTAAAAGTAACATACAGTTCTTTGTGAGGTCTATCAGGTGCTTTTTGTACCCTGTTTCTCATTTCCAGGCAATCTACACCTAGCTCGTCAGCCAAGCGGCATGCTTCCTTATCCAGATCTGTATAAGTCTGTTCATCGTTAGCCACTATGCCGCCGTATACACAGGGCGCAATTGAAACCAGGGTA
>JAYTJI010000291.1:0-2737 GCA_043731245.1 Methylococcaceae bacterium
ATTTCCATGCCGCCTTGCGCAGATCCGACCATCACGATACGTTCCGAACTACGATCAACCAAAAAGCAGAAATATAACTCTTTGGCAATATCGGTTCCGGCTTCGACATAGAGCCTTGAACAGACTTTGCCCGCAGGACCGGTTTGATGGGTTATCAGCCTTTTACCCAATAAATAGTCAGCTGCCGCCTCCACTTCATCGTGGGTCTTGCATATTTTAATGCCGCCTGCCTTACCACGCGCGCCCGAATGAATCTGCGCTTTTACCGCCCAAACATGTCCGCCGATTTCCCGTGCGCGTTGCACGGCATCTTCCGGACTATATGCCAATCCGCCTTCAGCGGTTTTAACGCCATAACCGCTTAAAATGTCTTTCGCTTGATACTCATGAATATCCACAGCATCTCTCTTGTTGGTTTTTTATTAAGATGAAAATACTAAAGCTTAAAGCGCTATATTTTTCCGCTTTGAGCCTTGCGCCCTATTGAGTTTTTGCAGCAATCGCCTCAGCCGCCTTTACCACGTTATTGGCCATTTTTTCCGAAGCGGCATCGATCAATCGACCATCCAATGCTGCTGCTCCCTTGCCCTGCGCTGCCGCTTCTTGCAATGCCACCAAAATACGTTTGGCTTTTTCAATTTCAGCCGCAGGCGGGGTAAAAACCTCATTGGCTAATTCCACTTGTGACGGATGAATCGCCCATTTACCTTCACAGCCTAGCGCCGCTGCACGTCTTGCTGCCAACTTGTAACCTTCAGAGTCTTTAAAATCACCAAAAGGGCCATCAATTGGGCGCAAGCCAAAAGCACGACACGCAACCGTCATGCGGCTAATCGCTGAGTGCCACTGGTCGCCCGGGTAATCAGGATTTAAACCGCCGATGTTAGTTGTTCTGGCGCGATTACTTGCTGCATAATCAGCCACGCCAAAATGCAGGGCTTCAAGACGGCCTGACGCGCCATTGCGGGCAATATCTTCTACATTCGCCATGCCCAATGCGGTTTCAATTAACGCTTCAATCCCTATTTTGTTTTTTAGTCCTTGCTGCATTTCCAGTTGGTTAAGCATCGCTTCAACCATGTACACATCCGCATAAACACCCACTTTAGGAATCAAAACAGTGTCCAGTTTCGCGCCGCATTGCTCAACCAGATCGACCACATCACGAACCATGTATTGGGTATCCAGGCCATTGATACGTACTGAAATGGTAACGCCGTGACCTTTCCAGTCCATGTCGTTAATGGCTTCAATGATGTTTTTTCTGGCGCGTAACTTATCATCAGGGGCCACAGCATCTTCAAGATCCAGAAAAATGAAATCCACACCACTTTTCATCGCCTTTTCAAACATATCCGGGTTTGACCCCGGAACCGCTAACTCACAACGTTGGACACGTTGAACTGACGCTGTATATAAAGTGTGACTCATTTGTACATTCCCAATGTCATTAACGTGAAGTTTTGATGTTTTTTTGTAACTGTTTTGTCGCCACAGATTCACAGATTATCGGAGTCAAAAAACATGTTTTTTGACTCTTTTGTCACCCGATTACTTGGATTTTTACCACTACCCATAAGTTGTGCTGTGAATCTGTGGCGTTTGTATTTGCTGCCGAGTAGTTACGTTGTTTCTTAAATTTGATGTCAGCAAGACCTAGCCAGGAAACAAATAAATCGCCCATTCTACTTTTAGCGTAACCAAAGTCAATTTTTAACGCGCACTATCGACTTAAAGGCATAATCAAATCTTGCTGATTGTTAGTGGCTATGTCATTATTGCCAGTTTTTTGGGTATTCAGTTTCAATCCCCAAGTCCCAATTTAATCACTCAACTACCACTAAAGAGGCAAACCCATGGCTGGTCGTAACCACCTATATATTCCAGGCCCAACCAACGTGCCTAATGAAATTCTGAATGCGATGCACATTCCTATGGAAGACCATCGTTCCCCGGTTTTTCCCAAGCTGCTCACGCCTCTGTTACAAGATCTGAAAAAAATCTTCAAAACAGAAACAGGGCAAGCTTTTGTGTTCCCTGCGACGGGAACTGCGGGTTGGGAAATTGCATTAACCAACACCTTAAATCCAGGCGATAAAGTCTTGATCTATCGTTTTGGTCAATTCAGCCATTTATGGGCAGAAATGGGCAAACGTTTAGGCTTTGATGTTGAAATTCACCAGGAAACCTGGGGTAAAGGCATACCACTGGACAAACTGGAAGCACGTTTAAAAGAAGATACCGGGCACGAAATCAAGGCAGTTCTAGCGACGCATAATGAAACCGCCACCGGTGTTACCAGTGATATTGGCGGCGTTCGTAAAGCCATGAATGCAGCAAGCCACCCTGCCCTGTTATTCGTTGACGGTGTCAGCTCTATTGCCAGCCTGGATTTCCGCATGGACGAATGGGCTGTCGATGGCGCTATCAGCGGCTCACAAAAAGGCTTTATGATGCCCGCAGGCGGCGCATTTCTGGCATTTAGTCAAAAAGCCTTGCAAGCAACTGAAACTTCAACCTATCCACGTTGTTTTCTGGATTTAAGAGACCAGGTGAACGCCAATAAAGATGGCTATACACCATACACACCCTCTTTGCCTATCTTATACGGCTTGCGTGAAGCGCTGGACATGTTACTCGAAGAAGGCCTGGAAAATGTATACGCCCGTCACTTCCGTCTCGCGGAAGGAACGCGTAAAGCCGTTGCTGCCTGGGGCTTAAAATTATGTGCTCAACC
>JAYTJI010000292.1:0-1478 GCA_043731245.1 Methylococcaceae bacterium
TATAGGGCAATTTGGTGTCAAGGCAGACTGGGCTATCCCCATACTTGAAGAACTTGCAGCCGATCCTAAAGAGAGCAAAGAAACACGGGAAGCGGCTGAATCTTCGATCAGTGCAATTAAAGGCGAACCCGCTGCGCCGCCACAGCAGCCCCAAGGTTATCCGCCAGCAGGATCAATTGACCAGCTTAAGCCGCCTCCGCCCACTCAGCCACTGCAACAAGAAGCCGATCCGGCTGCAGGCCCATCCAGTCCTTAGTTGTTCAGCACTGTAGGCAATGGGATGAACTCCTCCAATCTATCGGCATAAGTCCTGTAGAATAATTGGGGTAAGGGTAAAATTTAAGAAAAATTATTGAGGAAGAACTGTAGGTCGGTTTCGCCCGTTAAGGCAAGCCGACTTTAATGCTATCTGAAAGAAGATAACCTGAAGTAGGTATAATTTTAGGGGCAGAGTAAGGAATAATAAAGACTTTGTTAATGGAAATAGCAGGTGAGATTGTGAAAGTATTCCGAAAAACTTATGGACACTCATTTTTTCTTTTTATAAGTATTTGTTTTTCGTAGAGGTTGGAGTAAAAAAACATGTTTTTTTACTCCAACTAAAGGGCTTGCGTTAATTCTTTCACAATCTCAGGTGCGCATCGCATACCACTACAAAACGTTCCGGGGTAATCAATTCCCAAAAAGGTACGCGATGCGTACCCTACCATTTTTACTGTTGTGGCTTAGCTGGTATTGGGTATTTGTAATACCGTGTTCTACTGTCATTGTTATCAGTCGTGGTGGTTTTTTTACTAGCTGACGGTTTAGTATTGCTATTCAAGATCACTTTAGTCAAGGGCTTGGTGACTTTGACAGCTGTCTCTTTAGCCAACGGCTTAGCTTCAGTAGTCGTCTCTTCAACCAAAGGCTTGATAACTTTAGTAGTCGCTTCTTTAACCATTGGCTTAATGATTTTAGCAGCTGCCGCTTTAGCCAATGGCTTAGAGGCTTTAACAGTTAGCGCTTTAGTCAAGGGCTTAAGTTTTTTGGCAACGGCTATTTTAGCCAGCGGCTTAACCTTTTTGGCGTTTTTTTCTTTAATAACCGGCTTTGCATTGTCGGCAATGATTACGTCAGCCACGGGCTTTGTCATTTCATTAGCAGGCAATGTGTTGTTTATTAAAGGTGATAGTGTCAACTTCAAAAACTTGACTATTTGCACAGGTAGCGAACTGGTAAAGTGATAAAGTCCGGCATTATCTCCCTCGACATAAGCAGTGATTACCCCAAAAAAACGATCTCCGAGAAAAAATGTAAAAGTAGCGGCGCGACTAATGAATTTCGATTCAAGCAAACGCCCACCTGCACCCCATGCCTGCTTGCGATGATCTCCGGTTCCGGTTTTGCCGCCCACCGATAACGGTTTGCCCCCGGCATCGGTGTAAATACCGTTGAGGCGGGATGCTGTTCCACCGTCGACCACGCCGATCATTGCT
>JAYTJI010000293.1:0-8372 GCA_043731245.1 Methylococcaceae bacterium
CCAATGCCTTTCGGGGCGTGTAATTTATGTCCAGACAATGACAACATGTCGATTTTGGTGTCTTGTAACATCATCGGAATTTTGCCGACTGCTTGCACCGCGTCGGTATGAAACATCACACCCGCAGCATTAGCCAATTCCGCCATTTCGATTACGGGGAAAATCGTCCCTGTTTCATTATTAGCCCACATCACGCTGACAATCGCGACCTGATCGGATAACAATTTTTTGTAAGCGTCTAGGTTTAAGCGTCCGGCTTTATCCACGGGCATTCTATGGATGGTGTAGCCCTCTTTTTCAAGCTGTTCACACACGCTTAAGATGGCCGGATGTTCCACCATCGTGGTAATGATTTCTTTCTTGTTGGGCTGCGCTTTAATCGCAGAATAAATTGCGGTGGAGTTGGATTCCGTGCCACAGGAGGTAAAAATGATTTCCGAATCATGTTCGCAGCCAATCAACGCCTGAACCTGTTGCCGGGCATGCTTAAGCCCACGCGCAACGCCATCGGCGAATTTATGTATTGATGATGGATTGCCATATTGCTCAAGGAAATAAGGGATCATCACATCGACCACGGCGTGATCAACCTTGGTGGTGGCATTATTATCCAGATATATATCAGTCATCACGCCACCTCTATATTGACCAGTTTCGACATTTCAGTCGCCGGAACAACTTTAATAAACTCGCCCATGACTTCCATCAAGCGTTGTTGAATGCCGGCAACGGTCATCGCTGCCATGCTGCACCCATTACACGCCCCCGTCATGTTCACATAAGCCGTGTTACCAATGACTTCCACCAGTTCCACGTCGCCGCCATCTGCCAATAAAGCTGGGCGTAAGGATTCCAGCACTTGCTCAATTTTTTTGATGCGTTGCAGATTGGTCAGCGGTACTTTAACAGCGGCAATTTTTGCCGGAGCTTCTACCGGTGTAGCAGTCGGGTCAAATTTCTCGCCTTTTTCGGCTAACACTTTTTCCAGAATAGCTTCAATGTCTTCATGGCATGCCGCGCAACCACCGCCTGCTTTAGTAAAGTTGGTCACATCTTCAACGGTGCGTAATTTATTAGCCCAGACCATTTCTTCGATCATCACCGCATCAATCGCGAAACATTTGCAGATTAACGCACCTTCTTCATGGTCGTCTTTCCATTCTTCACCGCGATAATTGGCAATTGCTGCTTGCAATGCTTCACGACCCATGACCGAACAGTGCATTTTTTCAGGCGGCAGACCTTCGAGTTGATCGGCAATATCCTGATTGGTTACTTTTAAAGCTTCATCCAGCGTCATGCCTTTAATAATTTCAGTCAGCACAGATGAGGAAGCAATCGCTGAACCACAGCCAAAGGTTTGAAAGCCCGCTTCGAGAATGACTTCACTATCATCATCAACCTTCAGGGTTAGTCGCAGCGCATCGCCGCAACTGATTGAACCCACTTCGCCTGTCGCATTGGCATCAACGACTGCACCTGCATTTTTAGGGTTAAAAAAATGCTCTTTTACTTTGTCTGAATAGTCCCACATGGCTTTATCCTCGGATTTTCTTGTAAGGTGGGCAGCGATTTTCTGCTCACCGTAATACGATACAGGTAACAAAAGGTGGGCAAAAAAACTGCCCAACCTACATTATGAACAGGGCTTTCCAGCACCTTCGGCGCTAGTATTAAAAGAAGTACCACAAGCGCAACTTTTAGCCGCATTAGGGTTGGTAAACTTGAAACCTGAGCCATCAATGCTATCGAGAAAATCGACAGACATGCCATCCAGCATCGGCAAACTGCCGGGATCAATAAACACTTTCACCTCACCGCAATCAACCACAGTGTCTTCCGGTGTTTGGCTACCTTCGAGTTTCAACCCGTATTGATAGCCGGAACAACCGCCATCGGTAACTTCTATACGCAGACCGGCGGAAGGCATTTCCGAGTTGGCAATAAAACGACCGACAGCGGTGATGGCTTTTTCTGTTAATGTAATCATTTTTATGCGCTCCTAAATGTGTGGCATTGTTCTTGTTAATACTTATAGCAACCTGTATGCCATTTCGCTGTTTATTTACTAATAGCTTGTTTAATAAAGTTTTAATAAAGCATCAATACAATAAACAACGGATTATCAAACAGGTTTCAATCACACAATCAGCTGACAATGTAAGCTTTGCTACAACACTAATGAGGATAAGATAATGACTGTAGAAGATTTAGATATCGGTGATGTCGTCTATGCTGCCACGACGATTACAGATGATGGTTCCATTCCCGATGGTACCGAGGGCGAAATATTAGCCGAACCAGGTACTCGCGGAGTAATTACCATGATTGGACATGTGGAAGAAGAGCCGACTCGTACCGTTTGGCTGGTGCGTTTTGAAGATAAAGACAGGAATCTTGGTAATCCTGTTGGCTGCTGGGTTGACGATTTGGTTGTTGAAGCTAAACGTAGCGAATTAATTCTCCCCCATTAATGTAATGTAGGAACGGGGAAAAGCCCTCCCCCTTTTGGAAGAGGGCTTTCCTCCTTATATTTACCCATTATGAATAAGCAAAGCGAAACCGTTTTAAACTACCACAATCGTACCAAACACCGGTTGGAAAGATACGCCAGAGGCCCTGAATCCATAGATTGGGAAGATCAACCCGATCAGTTCCGGCGTTTTTCAGGTTGTGATGTTGTGACACTGCCAAAGCCGGGGCGAGAACTTGAGCCCTTGTTTGCCGACCTGGATACCCCGGAAATAATACCGGTAAAACCATTAAATCTGGCTAATGCAAGTTTATTGCTGGAATTAGCTTTTGGTCTGTCGGCATGGAAACAATTCGGCTCCAGTCGCTGGGCATTGCGCTGCAATCCTTCCAGCGGCAACTTGCACCCGACTGAAGCTTATTTAATTAGCACCGGTAATAACTTCATTAAATCAGGGGCTTACCACTATGTCAGTCACGATCATCGCCTTGAACAACGTTGTCAGTTTTCCAGCAATATATTAGATTCCGGCTTATTCATCGGCTTATCTTCAGTCCATTGGCGGGAAGCCTGGAAATACGGTGAACGGGCTTACCGCTATTGTCAACATGATACTGGGCACGCCTTGGGGGCATTGCGTTATGCGGCGGCGACGCTGGGATGGTCAGTTGAATTACTGGCAGAATGGTCAGATGATGATGTCGCCAAGCTATTAGGGCTTAATCGGGATGATTTCAAACAACTGGAACATGAATCTCCTGATCTTATTTGTCGGATTAATACGCATCCAATAATCGACAAAAACACAGATCGCGAATATTGTCCCCCTCGCCCTCTGGGAGAGGGCAGGGGTGAGGGCCACCGTCCGCACTATAACAGCAAGCTGTTGGATCAAGCACAATCAGGAACCTGGTCTGGTAAAGCTGACAGCCTTCGTGCCTATCATTTATATAAGTGGCCGATCATTGATGAGGTTGTCATTGCTGCAAGCAAACCGCGTACTGAAGAAGCCGAATGGCAAGCAGCCCGCCAGCACACCATAAAATCACCTTGCACAAAAACAGCCACGGCAATTATCCGTCAACGCCGCAGTGCGCAACAGTTTGATGGCAAAATGCCGCTGTTGTCACAGACTGATTTTTACCGGATGCTGGCTGCCGTGTTACCGGCAACAGCCGCATTCGAACTATGGCGTTGGCCGCCCAAAATCCACCTGTTTATTTTTATCCATCGCGTTGAAGGCTTAACCCCCGGATTATATGCACTGTTAAGAGATAATGATGCCCTGGAAAAATTGCAGGCAGCAACCCTGACTGATTTTGACTGGCAAAAAGTATCCGAAGCAATACCGCTTTATCATTTGTATTCAGGGGAATGCAGGCAAATCGCCAAAACGCTTTCCTGCCATCAACCTATCGCCAGCGACAGCGCGTTCAGCCTGGGCATGGTTGCAGAATTTAGCGAAACCGTCGCAGCAACGCCGTGGCTTTATCGCCGCTTGTTCTGGGAATGCGGTTTGATAGGTCAGGTGCTCTATCTGGAAGCAGAGGCAGCAGGCATTCGCGGCACGGGTATCGGCTGTTACTTTGATGACAGCGTGCATGAGCTTTTAGGATTTAAGGATGATAAATTCCAAAGTCTTTATCATTTTACGGCAGGTAAGCCGCTGGAAGACTCACGGCTACAGACTTTACCGGCTTATGGGCATTTAAACGACATAGTGTAGGGATTAGAAAACACATCACAAGCAAGCCCGAAGTACGTTTTTTGCACTGGTTTCTTTTGCTGACCCTATGTTTTGGCTGCTTTCCATCGATTAGTTCTGAATCTTTTGTGTTTGTTAATTAAGTTAAGCAACAGCAAGATTGTCATAAACACAACAAAACACGCACTTAAAATCTCTAAAGAATTCATAAGTGCCTTTGTAACCTATTGTTAATAATAAAATTACATGGTTTATAAAAAAAACATGAGGAAACTGGATTAATTATTGCTTATACAAAGACACACATATTCAATAATGGAGTTTGCAATGTCATCACCTGTCTTTTCTGAAATATTAAACGGTTTATATGAAAATCAAGTCGTACCTTATTTGGGTCCGGGTGTGCTTTTTGATGCAACCAATAAAATAACGGGAGCTGCCATGCCGGCTGATAGCAACAGCTTGATTTTGGCTATGAATAACGGCAACCCTATGGCACCGAAGCTAATGTATGAGTTCCCCAGAGCCGCTATGAATCAGGAGCTTAAAAAAGGCAGAAATTTTCTGGGTCAGTTTCTTACTAAATTATATGGCGAAACAGAATGGACACGCGCAGCAGTACACGATTGGCTGGCGGAATGGAAGCCTGCATACATTATTGATATTAATCGGGATACACAACTACAAGACAGCTATGCCAATGAAGAACATACGCTGATTGTAGGCGTCGCAAGAATCACCGCCAGCGCCTTTCGCTTTAAAATTTTTCACTTTAATGGCAGTGAGTATTTTGAAATACCGCAAGAACAGGTTGACGGCAGACTGCCCGTTTTATTTAAACCCATGGGCACACCCAAACCTGAAGCAAACTACATAGCATCGGATGCCGATTACGTTGATTATATAACGGAGTTAATGGGTGGCTTCGCTATACCTGATTTCCTTAAAAAATACCGTGAAGAAAAACAGTATTTATTCATTGGTATGCCGTTAAACAGGGATTCAGAGCGTATGGTGATGAGCGATATAGTTTACGGTGCAGCAGAACGAAAAGGTTGGGTTTTGAATAAAAATCCAACTGATAAAGAACGCCGGTTTTGTAAAAAGATAGGCTTGGAAATTCTTGATGCGGGTGTTGAAGATCTGTTGGCTGCTGTTTAATTAAACAGAACACAGATTTAGTCGCTGTAAATCTAAAGGTAAAAGGTATGGCGGAGAAGCAGGGATTCGAACCCTGGGAGGGGATCAACCCTCAACGGTTTTCAAGACCGCCGCTTTCGGCCGCTCAGCCACCTCTCCACAAGCCGCATATGATAACGCACCAGTTTTAAAAATCAATTATTTTATTTAGTTTCGGTTATTTCAAAGTAATTATGCGTGATGTAGACAATGGTACTCAGGCGTCTATAAGGGAACCTCTAAAAATTGCTTACTCATGCTTCGACAAGCTCAGCATAAATGGATAAATCACTGATTTACAATGGTTACCGTTCGCACTGAGCTTGTCGAAGTGCAATTTTTAGAGGCTCCCATAAGCGGTTTTTTTTGAAAAACGGCTTCGTTGTTCATGCTCTAGCTAGTATAATTATCGGTTATGCCTGTTTCGGCTTGAAAAGCTTGCCGTATTCACTTCTTAACCCAAAACTCTCAAGAGAACTCTATGGCGCTGTATTGTGGAATCGTTGGCTTGCCCAATGTTGGCAAGTCAACCCTGTTTAATGCATTAACTAAAGCAAAAATCGCCGCTGAAAATTATCCATTTTGCACCATTGATCCCAATGTCGGCGTGGTGCCTGTGCCAGACTTCAGAATGGAAAAACTGGCGGACATAGTAAAGCCAGAGCGCATATTGCCAACAACCATTGAATTTGTTGATATAGCAGGACTGGTTGCCGGCGCATCAAAAGGTGAAGGTCTGGGTAACAAGTTTTTGGCGAATATCCGTGAAACCGATGCCATAGCGCATGTCGTGCGCTGTTTTCAAGATGACAATATTGTGCATGTTGCCGGAAAAATTGATCCCATTTCAGATATTGAGGTAATTAATACTGAGCTTGCCCTAGCCGATATGGCTTCGGTTGAAAAAGCTTTGTTACGGGCAACTAAAGTGGCTAGAACCGGTAATAAAGACGAATTGGCAAAAAAGCTGGTTTTAGAGCGGGTTTTAAAACAACTGGACGCCGGTGAGCCGGCTCGGACATTGTCGCTGACGGATGATGAAATAGTTTATATTAAAGACCTTTGTTTAATGACACTCAAACCCACCATGTATATCGCCAATGTGCAGGATGACGGGTTTGAAAATAATCCTCTACTGGATAAAGTACAAGCGCTTGCCGATAAAGAAGGCGCAATGGTTGTGCCTATCTGCGCGGCGATAGAAGCAGAAATAGCCCAGTTGGATGAAGCAGAAAAGAAAGAGTTTCTGGACGACTTGGGATTAGAAGAGCCTGGGTTAAATCGGGTGGTCAGGGCAGGTTATGCTTTACTGAATCTGGCCACTTATTTTACGGCCGGCGTAAAAGAAGTCAGGGCCTGGACTATACCTGTTGGTGCCTCTGCGCCACAAGCGGCAGGTGTTATTCACAGCGATTTTGAAAAGGGGTTTATTCGCGCTGAAGTTATTTCATACCAGGACTTTATTGCTTATAAAGGTGAGCAAGGCGCCAAGGATGCTGGTAAATGGCGGCTAGAAGGTAAAGATTATATCGTTAAAGATGGCGATGTGGTTCATTTTCGATTCAACGTTTGACAAAGTGCGGGCGGATACCTATAATTTCCGCTCTTTACAAAGCCCTCTTTGAAATGGCGATATAGCTCAGTTGGTTAGAGCACGGGATTCATAACCCCGGGGTCGGTGGTTCAAATCCACCTATCGCCACCATAAATCATAAGTTACAGCCTTTTAAGCCTTCATATAAAGACCAGTTTTAATAATTGCCCCACTTTTTCTAATTTCTAAAAATACCTGTAGCAATTGTCACTAATCAGATACAAAAAACCACTTTTACGCGGCAATAAGCGAAATTGGTGAACGTTACGGCAACCCCACCAAATTCAAAAACATCAAGTGATCGTCTATTGGTTGATTTCCCATGGAATTCAGAAAAACATATCCCTGTTTTACGTAAAATATGATCGCTTCACTTTTTGCATCAATCACAACAAAACGACAACAGGCATTTTCTTGTACATGGTAACGGCTTAATCAACCAGTGTTGTGGCAATACCACTGATTCTGTATCGATTATCAACCGCCAATCGTGCAATTTTGACAGCTGATAAAAACTCGTAATGATTAACATGACTACAGCAAGCTAAGCTTGGTACCTATATAAAATTTGGGGTCATATATTGGCTCATCGCCAGACAGGTATCTTGTCGCGTATTACCTTCCTGCACTTTGAATTCGTTAGTTCCCAGCTTATCGGTAAGTCAGGACGCCTGACCTTCACTGTAAGATAATGTGGCGCTTGCGAGCACCCTTGATTTCGGCGATTTTCTCAGGGCAGTCGACATTATGGCTGGCGACGTGGACGTTTTTAGCGTACTCGTATTTGCTGCGGGTAATGAGAAGTTACGTTAATTGTGCCAAAATACCCGCCTTTACCTCTTTATTTCCAATACCTCCTACTTGCCAATGACTGCCTTACAAACATTGCTCAATGCTTACCGCGTAGCCTCACAAACTCATCGCGAAAAAGGCACTTATTTTGAAGATGTCATTTGTACTTATTTGCGGAACGAAGCCAGCTATCGGGATTTGTACAGCCAAGTTTGGATTTATGCCGACTGGGCGCGTGAACAAGGCTTGGATGCGCGGGACACGGGTATAGACTTGGTGGCAAAGACAGCAGGCACGGATGAAACCCACGCCATTCAATGTAAGTTTTATAGCGATGACTACCGCATCCAAAAAAGCGATATTGACAGCTTTTTTACCGCGTCGGGCAAAAAGCCCTTTACGCATCGAATCATTATCAGTACCACCAACAACTGGAGCGAACATGCCGAAGACGCGCTGCAAAACCAGCAACCGCCCGTCAGCAAAATTGACCTGAATGACCTTGAAAACAGCCAAATTGATTGGGCCAGCTACCAACCGCAGCAGCCGCCAGCACTGAAACCTAAAAAACAGTTACGCGACCACCAAACTGCCGCCTTAACTGGCGTAGAACAGGGTTTACAAACCGC
>JAYTJI010000294.1:0-2671 GCA_043731245.1 Methylococcaceae bacterium
GATGTGCCTTCTGTTAGCGCAGGCGGTGCAGTAGAAGAACCCGCTGCCTGAATTTGAATGTTTACATTGGGATATTCGCGGTTAAATTCTTCAGCCCAAAGCGTCATCAAATTTGCCAGCGTATCAGATCCCACACTGGACAAGTTACCGGAAACACCGCTGGCTTTTTGATAGTCAGGTATGCCGGCATCAACCGTTTGTACTGCATTTGCAGTACCGCAAACCAATGCCGCAGAAGCAAAGCCCATCGCAGCTATTAGCGATTTTGTCTTAAAAGATAATTTCATCATCAAGTCTCAAGTTAGTTATTGTGTTTTTAATCTGCACCCAGCCGACAGGAGAGGTCGGTGGCTTGTTTCCTCACATATAATGAGGAGGTTGCGCCTCGCTCAGACAGGTCTGTAAAATGTTAGCCACCCTTGTATGTAAAGTGGGAAGCTTCAGACATGCGTATTTTAGGTTATTTTAGTGACAAGATTATGACAATGCCATAATCTTGTTTGAGCCCCCTACAATCAGCCAGAGAGGCCACCTATTCCTTAAATTTCTTCATCAGGTAGCGATTTAGCGCAAGTAATGGACAAAAGCTTGGCACAACCTGCTTCCAGATGAGACCAGTCTTCGGGCATTATCAACCTGACCAGAGCCGCCGTAGGTATCAATTTATCAGTCTCAGGCAAGTTGGCAGCGCCTGCCAGATTAATAAGCAAGTCCTCCAGTTCCGGATTATGTCCCACCAGCAAAACTCGTTTGGCTTCTAAAGGACATTCAGCCAACACCGTTTTCAAGCGCTCAAACCCCTCTTGATACAAACGTTTATCTTGCGTAATAACCAACGCCTCCACAGCGATGGCTTTATGCACTATTTTTGCTGTGGTAAGTGCTCTTTTTGCAGGTGAGCTCACTATCCAGTCGGGCATAAGATGCTGTTGATTCAACCATGCGCCGATGCGCTCAGCAGCGCGTTTTCCACGTTTTTTTAAAGGCCTGTCAAAATCATCCATAGCAAGATTGCGGTCAGATTTTCCATGCCTAAGTAACCATAATTCTCTACTCATTTTATTATCACCTCTGTGTGTTTTTATACGACAATACCTTAAAATCAGTTAAGATAAAGTTTGATTGTTACACTGTCATTAAACATTAATACGATATTGTTATTATCATAAGGTTTAACAGTCCCCACAAAAACTACCACGCCTACGTCAACATGTCCTTACAATTTGATTTCCCCGCAAGCTTAACCGCTGAAAAGTTTATTGCAAAACTAAGCAATAAGGCTTCCATACAGCTGGTTTCCAGGCAATATTCCCTTAAGACTTATTACGACAGTTTTGATTGGCGGTTGTACACAAACGATATCACTTGCGAATTTAACCGCTCAAAAACCACATCAACGTTACTCTTAAAAAGCCTCGAAGATGACCTGATTATCGCCAGCACCGAAACCAAGGATGTCCCCGCATTCAGCCAACAGTTCCAATCAGAAGAAATGCGTAACGCCCTTGAGCCCCTGCTGGAAATGCGTGCATTACTACCCGTATGCACGATGGATTATGAAATATATCATCTAAACATAATCAATAACGATGAAAAAACCATACTTCGTCTTATTATTGAAGAACACGATTTATTTAATAGCAATGTAACATTGCAGCCCATCAAAGGGTACGACAAAGCCGCTGAACACATTATTGAAATACTCACGGAAAAGCTGGACTTAACGCCCACCAATAAACCGCTGCTACTTGCCGCCTTAAAGTTGCAAGGCCGCAAACCTAACGACTACTCATCAAAGTTGAATATCAACCTCGACCCGGATATGCGGGCTGATATTGCCGCTAAGTATATCTATAGCCATCTGCTAAAGGCCATTAAAGATAATGAGCAAGGCACCATTGCCAATACCGATAGCGAGTTTTTGCATGACTTCAGAGTCGCAATCAGAAGAACCCGTGCGGGATTTAGCCAACTTAAAGGCGTATTACCTGAGGAAACCAGTTCTTACTATGCCGGTTTTTTTTCCTGGCTAGGGCAAATCACCGGGTCTACCCGTGATTTGGATGTTTATCTATTAAATTTTGCGCACTTTAAAAGCAGCCTGCCTATTTCAATCCGCGATGATATTAACCCCCTGCATGCGTTTCTTCTGACCAAGCAGCATAAAGCACAGCAGGAGCTTGCAAAAAAACTGCGTTCCACCAGGTACTTATCCACAATGCGCGAATGGGAGCAGTATCTTAAAGAACAAGCTCCGTCCAAGCCGGTTGAAGCTAATGCAAAATTGACCATTAAACAACTGGCAGACCGAAGAATATGGAAAAGTTATAAGCGGGTTTTACAGGAAGGCGGTGCCATTACCGAACATTCAGTCTCTGAAGCATTACATGAATTAAGGAAGTCCTGTAAAAAATTACGTTACTTAATGGAGTTTTTTCAAAGCCTTTATCCAGAAGATCAAATAAAGCAACTAATTAAAAACCTGAAAGGGCTACAGGAAGTATTAGGTAACTTTCAGGACTATGCCGTTCAGGAAGACACTCTAAAACTGTTTAGCGAAGAAATGCTAAACAACCACATTCATGCCAACACGCTGTTAGCCATGGGTGTATTAATCCAGAATCTGGATACCCTAAGAAAAAGCGCCCGCAAAGACTTCTCATCAAAATTC
>JAYTJI010000295.1:0-4553 GCA_043731245.1 Methylococcaceae bacterium
TAAGATAAACCGATGGGACTCAATAGGCTCAGTTTTATTAAACAAGATATATGGCTGTTACACGAGCAAAAATTTCCGCCCGTTAAAGCGGGAATAATCAAGTCGCTCAAAATAATTATATTATCTGCCCAGGGCTTCTCCCGCGACCTGTGTCCGCTAAGGGCGTCAGCTTTAACGCTGTATAGCCTATTGTCAATAGTGCCGGTCATCGCCATGCTGTTTGGTATTGCCAAGGGTTTCGGACTTGAAAAAATGCTGGAGCAACGTTTACTGGAACAAGCGCCGGAGCGTGATACGCTGGTACTACAGCTCATCAGTTTTGCACAAAATCTGCTGGACAGCACTAAAGGTGAGGTTGTTGCAGGAATTGGACTTTTTGTCCTGTTTTGGATCATTATCAACGTAATTGGTAATATTGAAGAATCTTTCAACTCCATCTGGAAAATAAGCAGGGGACGCTCAATCAGCCGTAAATTTAGCGATTATTTATCGCTAATGTTATTGGCTCCAGTAGTATTGATAGCCTCCAGCAGTATTACAGTATTCCTAAAAACAAAAATAACCTGGTTAATAAGCGTTATAGAACTGCCTGAATTTGGCACTTGGCTAGTTATTAAAGCACTGAGTTTGTCGCCTTTGGTGTTCATGATAGCGTTATTTGCTTTTATTTTTATTTTCATGCCTAATCATAAAATAAACCACAGGGCTGGTATCATTGCCGGTATTGTTACAGGTATTTTGTATCATCTGTTGCAGTGGGCTTATCTAAGTCTACAGATTGGCGTGTCAAGTTATAATGCTATTTACGGCAGTTTTGCAGCGTTACCCTTATTTGTGGTCTGGTTGCAAATGTGCTGGATGATTGTCCTTTTGGGCTGTGAGATCTCTTTTTTTTTACAGAATTATGAGATTTATCGAAATAACAACCGTTTTTCTGATTTAAGTTTTTCTTTAAAAAAAATTATTGCCCTGCAAATAACCCGCTTGATCGTCCAGAACTTTATTCAATTGAAAAATCCATTAACCACGACCGAAATAGCGACCAGGCTGGTTATACCGATAGCCATTACTCAGCCTGTTTTATCCGAGTTAGTGGCAAGCCATATTATTGTCGAGTTTAAAAATCAGGACGAAGAGGATGAAGTTTACCAGCCGGCAGTTGATGTCAATATACTCACTATTGCTTATGTTATTAACGCACTGGAACAGTGTGGACAAAATCAGCTACCGGATATCAATCAGGAACAATTGTTTATGGATGCCACCCACGATTTCAGGAAATTAATGGAAGCTTCTACACAAAATTGTTTGTTAAAAGATATTGAGTAGTGCGTTATCAACCAGACTAAGAGCGAATACCTGTTTTTGTCATGAAAGCGTAACAAGCTCTTTGTTACAATACCCTATTTAGTTTGATAAATTAATTATGTCTAGTTTTAATATTCTCGTTGTTGAAGATGAAGATGCTATCAGGGGTATGTTAATGATGGTTCTTGAGCAAGCTGGCTTTGCAGCTATTGCAGCCGCCGATGCTGAAGAAGCGCAAAAAATCCTGGATGGCAAGCTACCGGATTTAATCCTGCTGGACTGGATGTTGCCAGGTGTGAGCGGTGTCGAATGGGCCAGACGCTTGAAGAAAGAAACGATATATCGGGACATCCCCATTATATTGCTGACAGCACGCGGTGAAGAAGAAGATAAGGTTAAAGGCCTTGAGATTGGTGCTGATGATTATGTAAGTAAACCTTTTTCGCCCAAAGAGTTAGTGGCGCGTATTCGCGCCGTATTGCGCAGAAGTGGAAAAATACAGGGTCAGGCGCTTTGTGTCTTGGGTGATTTAATGCTTGATACGGAACAGCACCGGCTCAGCATTGGCGACAAACAGTTGGAAGTGAGCCCTACCGAATTTCGCTTAATGCATTTCTTTATGACGCATCCCGATAAAGTTTTCAGTCGCTCTCAATTGCTGGATCAAGTTTGGGGCCGCAGTGTTTATATTGAAGAGCGTACCATCGATGTCCATATTCGCCGCCTGAGAAAAATCCTTGAGGAATATGGACGGGAGGATTTAGTACAAACCGTGCGTGGTTTTGGCTATCGGTTTTCATTGGTAGATTAATCGCTATGGGTGTCTGGCAAAAAGAGATCAATACACTAGCTTTACTATTGTTGGCGGTGGCGGTTGTAGGGGGAATGACGGGGCTATTTTTGCCTTTACTATTCTTGCTGATGCTAGGCATCATTATGCGCCAGGTAGTTCAAATCAGTCGGTTTGAAGCATGGATAAGCGCTTCAGGGCGTAGCAAATACCCTAAAACAACCGGTATTTGGGAAGAAATTTATTACCATGTTTATCGTATTAAAAAGAATGAAAAACGCCGCAAAAAGAAATTGAGTAAAATTATTGGTCAGTTTCGCGAATCCACGGAAGCTTTACCGGATGCCGCCGTTGTTTTAGGTGTCAATGATGAAATCGAATGGGCGAATAAAGCCGCAAGAGACGTTTTTGGTTTACAGCAATCTGATAAAGGTCAGCGCATACCGAATCTTATTCGTTTTCCAGAATTTATCCGTTATCTAAAATCCGGAAATTATAAAGAAGCAGTGACTTTACCCTCTCCTGTTGATAATCGCATTACCCTGGAAGTACGAATCGTTCCCTATGGTGCAGGGCTAAGGTTGTTATTGGCACAAGATGTCACACAATTAAAAAAAATGGAACTTATGCGTAAGGATTTTGTGGCGAATGTTTCTCATGAACTCAGAACCCCATTGACGGTGTTAAAAGGTTATCTGGAAACCTTACAGGATCTGGATGACGAACACTCACCATTATTGACCAACTCGTTCCGGGAAATGCAGGGACAAACCGAGCGTATGCAGCATCTTGTTGATGATTTGTTATTATTGACCCGCCTGGAAACGCAACAGAAAAAATCACAATGTGTTGATGTACCCGCTTTATTAAGCCAAATTTGTAAAGAAGGCGATAGCCTTGACAATGCCTCAAAACGAATCCAGCTAACCCTGGAAACAGCGGTGCATATTGTTGGCGAAGAGCAAGAATTGCGTAGCGCATTCACAAATTTATTAGGCAATGCACTCAAATATTCGCCAGAAGATTCGTTAGTGACAGTGCGCTGGTATCAAGACAAAGAATCTATCATTCTGGCTGTTGAAGATCAGGGTGAAGGCATCGCAAAATCCGACATTTTCCGAGTTACTGAACGATTTTATCGGGTTGAAACCAAGCGTCTCAAGAAAGTAAACGGCACGGGGCTTGGCTTGGCTATTGTTAAACATGTGCTAATGCGCCATGATGCCCACTTGAAAATCACCAGCGAATTAGGCAAAGGCAGTTGTTTTAGCTGTTATTTTCCTGCAAGACGACTATGTGATTAATGCACTAGATTTTATTGACATGTCGGAAAAGCGAGAACCCGGAGGAAAGGAAGATTAAGCCTCGCCGCCCATAGATTCTCGATACAGGCATTCATACTGATATTTTTATCCTCTTGCAAAGCCTACTTATTAAGAGCCACCATCCCATTTGAGCGTTTTTTTCCTCATCAAAATCGTTTGAGCGCGTTCAACGGCCTCGATACCCTCGGCAAACTTGCCTGCCTTAACCGCATCTTTAGCTACTCTGAACATAGCGCTGGCGCGAGGCAAAATGAGGGAGTTATTCCTGTTCTCTGCTGTAAGCTGTAAGGCAAAATTGACTGATTCCATGAAACCTTCTGAATCACTCTGTTTACATGATTGAATCATAAATTTTGAAAGTGCAATGAATTTTGATAAATCTTCACCTACAGGCTCACCTGCTGCATGAGCAAAATCCACCAAAGATAAAAACAGCAGCAATGCTGCAAATATGTGTTTAAAATTCATGTGTTTCCTCGACTATCTAATTGTTATTATAAAAGCATGACGCTATGAATCCTATTAAACAAAAACCATAGCATTGGTCGTGTATAACCTCTCACGCAAAGGCGTTTATATTTTACCATTAGGTGAATCACAGCCTACATAATTGCGCTTTTCAACAGCTCTACCGGCTACCAACTGCACGTAAAGCTTAACCGATTGGTAGCAGTACCAATAATAACCGGCACGCGTCATTGTCAACGCTGTGTAACAAGGTTTTTTCGATAACATTTTGATAATTAATGTTGTCGAAATAAATCTCTTCTTACTTAACAAAATATTTCAGCCAGTGCCAAAAAATTCGTCATTCCGGTTTCCAACCGGAATGACGAAGCTGGCTAAAGTTTATTGCTACTTACCTGTTATTTTAAGTCATCGATGGATGCACCAAAGTTGATATGAAAAACCTTATCATTTAACACCAATGCCGGAACTGACTTTACCCCAGCTGATTCTGCTTCAGCGACTCGGTCAGCCTGTTCGCCTAAATGTACTACTTCAACTTGATACTTTGAAGGGTCAATGGCATCGGCCACTAATTGCTCTGCACCCAAACAAACAGGGCAGCCGGCATGATAAAAAATTGCAGTACTCATAGTAATTTCCTCTATTTAAATTATAGTAGT
>JAYTJI010000296.1:0-20720 GCA_043731245.1 Methylococcaceae bacterium
GCCTTCTGGATTTTTTCGGGTACTAGCGACGGCAATGCGTTGGCTAATCATCTCGCCGCTCAGGGTTATCCAGTGGTAATCTCCACGGCAACGGAATACGGCGGCGATGTCGCGGCGCAGCATTGTCCTAACGTATCGGTTTGGGCAGGACAGCAAGGCGTTGAAGCACGCAAACAAGCGTTGCAGCAGTATCAGGCACGGGGATTAATCGACGCAACCCACCCTTATGCCTGTTTAATGTCAGAGCAATTGATGGGCTTATCGCAAAGTTTGGGTATGCCTTATTTGCGCTATGAGCGTGCCAGTGTGTTTTCTGCCGATTCTGCCCAGTTATGCAGTTCTCCCCAACAAGCGGCTGAACAAGCGATTGCCGTGGGCAAACGTATCTTTCTCTCAACCGGTTCTAAAGATTTAGCGACCTTTCTGAAAGCCCCTGATGCTGAACAGTGCGAATGGTTTGTCCGCGTTACGCCAGAACCCGAATTCATTCAACGCGCGATTGATTTAGGATTGCCGCGCAGCCACATCTGCGCCATGCAAGGGCCGTTTTCACAGGCGTTTAATGAAGCCTTATGGCGCGATTGGGCGATTGATTGCGTGGTCAGTAAAGATTCCGGCGATGCCGGCGGCTATCAGGCGAAAGTTGCGGCAACACAAGCGCTCGCTATTCCGTTGTTAGTTATTGAACGCCCAAAACTTGATTACCCATTGATGTCATCCACTTTCGATGACGTATTGCAACACGCGCACACATGGCCATGAACGCATTAATCCCCGTTACCATCGTCACCGGATTTTTGGGTTCGGGTAAAACAACGCTGCTTAGCAGCCTGATTAAGCATAAGCAAGATCGGCGACTGGCTTTGTTAATCAATGAGTTTGGTGAAGTTGCTATCGATGGGGCGTTGATCCGTGACGAATCGGCAAACAGCCAGTACGTCCAGATTCACGATTTTCCGCACGGTCTGATTGCTTACAGTGATGACGAACAGTTTATTCCCACCTTACAGGCTATTGCCGACCGTCGCGCACAAGTCGATCATGTGTTGATTGAAACCTCTGGCTTGGCTTTGCCGACTGCAATTATGGAATTGTTGCAATCACCCGAACTGGCGGAAAGCTTCATTCTGGATGCAACGTTGGCTGTAGTCGATACGCCGTTATTGCTCGCCAATGAATTCGAAGGCAATCAAACGCAAACCAGTCCAGAAGACGCTGTTGCCAGCTTGTTTGAGCAGCAACTTGAATACGCCGATGTGGTGGTATTAAACAAAATCGACGCGCTGGATGAAGATGCTTTACTACGTGCTGAAACGCGCATCCGCGAACGTGCGCCGAACGTGCGCTTTCTGGAACTGGCCTATCAGGCAAAACTGGATATTCGGCTGGCTTTAGGTCTGCGTTTGCATCAACCGACTTTAGTAACGCAACAACACCGTTTTACGCCGCTGGCTGCTATGCCCAACGCCAATACGGGGGTATTGGATAATCAACGGTTGGTTGACGGTCACGCGCATTCCGGTTTAGCAAATCATAGTCACGGCTTGGCAACGCACAAACATTTTCATGAACAAGATCCAGGCTGGTTATCGTTTGTGTTACGCAGCCAAGACCCGCAGCAGCCGGATATACTGAAAAGCGCACTAACTGAAACCGCCAAAGCTGACCCTGTGTTACGCATTAAGGGATTTATACTGACGGAGCATTCAGAAGACGCGATACTTGTGCAAGGTGTGCGTACCCGCATGGCTATCAGCCACATTGCCACAAAAAAGTCAGCACAAGCTTCTGAAATAGTTTTTATTGGTTATCATCTTAACCGTAACAAGGTGGCGGCGCGGTTGTCGGAATTGACGGCTACCTTGTGGCAATAAACTCAGCATAACTTGCAGGGCATGAAGGAAAAATATATGCAATTCGATATTGATATGAAGTCAGCACATAAAGAACTCTTTATGTCCATGCGTAAATTGCTGATCGAAGATTATAAGCTAAAGGAAATCAAAAAAGACCGGATAACTACATATTCTGATCATAAAAGCGGAATATGTCATATGAGAACCATGGTACATGGAATCGATATTGGATTCCTTAAAGGTATCCGCTTGGAAGATAAGTATGGATTGCTGACGGGCACAGGAAAAGTAATGAGAGTTATTTCAATGGAAACTTTAGATGTTGATTGTGTTAAGTACTATATTGACCAAGCGATCAATATAAATACTGAAAAACCATGAGCTTGCGAGAAGTAAGCGCCAAACCAAAAAGGAAAGCGAAGAAGAGCCCATTGATTCAATTTCTTCAGCGTTGAAACAACCAAAGGCCCGCTCTAACTAATATCCGGCTTACCCTTTAAGCAACATTTCAACGACTTCCCAATCATTTACTGCAACAGATTCAAAAGGCTCTTCATAACGAATTTTTACCCCACGCAATGGATAGGCTTTTTTCGTATTCAATTCTTGTTGCTCATATAGTAAACCTAAGCGAAAATAATGAATTAAATAATAAAGTTCGTTAAGTTTATCGCTTGGAATATGATTGATTTCATTAATAATTTGTTCTTGTAAAATGACTTATTCTCCAGCCGGGTAGTCTAGTTACGCAGCTTTTTGTTTCATTTGTGACAACAACATGCTTTCAATGCTTAGATGATAATCCAACTCAGGCCACTCTATGCCAGTACCTTGACAAATAAAATGGTAATTAGCCAGTTGTTTGAATGTACCTGCTTGCAGTTCTTTGTACCATGACATGGGCGTTAATATAACGCGACCATCTTCAAGCTCAACGTGCAAATGACGATCATCAAAATGCACCGATTTACCTTTAACTAAAATACTCATTCCATCTCCTTTCTTGTCAGCCCTGTGATTTCCCACAATCAATAAAGCTTTTTTTATATCTTTTGGCTTCATGTTTGTGTTAGTCACTTTTAGTGACGTGTGTCGATTTTAGCAAAATTACCACCTTTCATTACATGAATGTGCTTAGGTTCATGTTCGTTTGCATAAAAGAAAAACTTAAATCCTTCAAAAATTAGTAAAGTTGGCATATTTTTTTTCTGCCGATTAGGTTAGGTGGACAACGCTTTTCTGCCCACCCTTATTGCCTAATAAATCCCCAATTTCTTTTCCAAATAATGGATATTCTGCCCACCTGCTGCAAAAGCGCTGTCATTCATAATGTCCTGCTGCAAAGGGATATTGGTTTTAATGCCGTCTATGATGAGCTCACTTAAGGCCGTATTCATACGGGCGATGGCGCTTTGCCGGTCATCGCCGTGAGCAATCAGTTTGCCTATCATGGAATCGTAATAAGGCGGGACTTTATAGCCGTTATAAATGTGTGTTTCACAGCGAATACCGGGGCCGCCGGGCATGTGGAACTGATCAATCGTGCCGGGGCAGGGCATGAATGTCCTTGGGTCTTCTGCATTTAAACGGCACTCAATGGCATGGCCGGTAATTTTGACTTGATCCTGAGTGATGGATAGCGGTTCTCCTGCGGCAATGCGCAGTTGTTCTTTAACAATATCAAACCCTGTCACCATTTCTGTAACAGGATGTTCAACCTGTACGCGGGTGTTCATTTCGATAAAAAAGAATTCACCTTTTTCATATAAAAATTCAAAAGTACCTGCGCCTAAATAGCCAATATCAATACAGGCTTTTGCACAACGTTCGCCTATGAGTTTGCGTTGCTCCGCAGTGATGCCGGGGGCGGGGGCTTCTTCAACTACCTTTTGATGGCGGCGTTGCATGGAGCAGTCACGTTCGCCTAAATGGATGGCATGGCCGTGGGCATCCGCCATCACTTGAAACTCAATGTGACGTGGATCTTCCAGAAATTTTTCCATGTAAACAGTCGGGTTGCCGAAGGCGCTACCTGCTTCAGCTTTGGTCATGGCGATGGCATTGATAAGCGCTGATTCTGTATGTACAGTACGCATACCTCTACCGCCGCCACCGCCAGCGGCTTTAATAATAACCGGATAGCCAATTTCGTGAGCCATTTTCAGGTTTTTCTTATCATCATCTGACAAGGGATCGTTATTGCCGGGGACGCAAGGAATTCCAGCAGCCAGCATGGCGTTCTTAGCGGAAATTTTGTCGCCCATCATGCGTATGGTTTCTGCATTCGGGCCGATAAAAACAAAGCCGCTTTGCTTAACTTTTTCAGCAAAGTCGGCATTTTCGGATAGGAAGCCGTAACCGGGATGAATGGCTTCGGCATCGGTTACTTCAGCGGCGCTGATAATAGCGGGAATATTTAAGTAGCTGTCAGCGGATGCGGCAGGGCCAATACACACAGACTCATCAGCCAGTCGTACATGTTTAAGATCCCGGTCTGCTTCAGAATGAACCGCTACCACCTTAACGCCTAATTCTCTACATGCGCGTAAAATGCGCAAGGCGATTTCGCCTCGATTGGCGATGACTATTTTATCGAACATGAATATCCCCGTTTTCCGTGTTATTCAATGATGAATAAAGGTTGGCCATATTCGACCGGTTCCGCATTATCAACCAATATTTTAGTAATAACGCCGCTTTTATCGGCTTCAATTTGATTAAGAATTTTCATCGCTTCGATGATGCACAACGTATCGCCAGTCAGTACGGATTGCCCGACTTCCACGAAAACTTTTGTCCCAGGTGATGCTGAGCGGTAAAACGTACCAACCATTGGTGATTTAACTATATGCCCGGTTATTTTGTCTTCTGGGGGCGTAGCCGTAGCATTCGATGTGGCCGACACAGCCATGGCGACAGGCGCAGGCGCGTATGCGAGTTGCGCAGGCGGGGCAGAGTAACGGCTAATACGAATCGATTCTTCGCCCTCTTTAATCTCCAGTTCGGCAATGTCGGATTCTTCAATAATTTCGATGAGTTTTTTTATTTTTCTAATGTCCATGATTAGGGTCTCCCGGTTAATATCTGATGAGCGGCCTGTAAGGCCAGTTCGTATCCTGTTGCTCCTAATCCGCAGATAACGCCTTCGGCAATATCTGAAAAATAGGAATGTTTTCTAAAAGGTTCGCGTGCGTGGATGTTTGATAAATGAACCTCTATAAATGGGATTCTGGTTGCCAGCAGGGCATCGCGGATAGCGACACTGGTGTGGGTAAATGCCGCTGGATTGATAATGATGAACTCAACCTGGGTTTCGTAAGCCCGATGTATTAACTCTACAATTTGATGTTCAGCGTTGTTTTGATGAAAATCAAGTTGATGTTTTAACTCGGCGGCTTTTTTTTCGAGTAACTGACGTATGTCAGCCAGCGTTTTTTTTCCATAATGGCCTGGTTCGCGGACGCCCAATAAATTTAAATTCGGGCCATTTAAAACGGTAATAGTCGCCATTTATCTGTGTGTCGGTTAGAGTTCAAAAATACCAATGCGATAATTTTACCGTGTTTAGGTGTTTTGTCCAGATATTCTGTTTTTAGTAAAAGATAGCAACATAATGTCAGTTGTTTGGTATTTTTAAAGTAGTCTTTACGCAGTTGGAAAGGCTTTAGGATATTGAAAAATTGCAGTCAATTAAGGTGCTTTATTTTATGTATCAGCTCTTGGTTTTTTTAGTCACTTGCAAGTATACAGCGAATTAGATTGCTCATAACCCACATAAAAAACAGTCAATGGTTTTCAGGGCGGTGACACAAAATCAACTGAATGGAATACAATAAAATTGCAATTTTAATAAGAAGGGGGATATATTACGGGTCAATAATTCAAGATTTTGTTCACTTAATATAGTCATGAATTTAGAACCTGATGTTTTTATTTACGTATTTAATCTGGAGTTAACGCTATGACCAAAGAAGAATTGCTATCAAAAATCAATGCCACTATTGACGAACAACAAGCAAACCTCGAATCACTTAAGGAAAAAGCCATGAGTGAGTCGCAAGAAGCAATCGATGAGGCTCGTGCTGCGATTGACGATTTGGAGCCAAAGTTAGCCCAAGCAAAAGCAAAAGCTATGGAAATAGCGGATGTTGCAGATGATAAATGGGACGATATGAAAGAATCATTGGAGCTGGGATGGGACGCAGCCTCTGCGAAATTGGAAGAAGGCTGGAATAGCTTAGCTTCGTCTGTAAAATCATTTTTCTCTTAAGAGGATCTCTAAAAATTGCACTTCGACAAGCTCAGTGCGAACGGTTGTCTTTGTAAATCAGTCGCTTATCCGGTCATGCTGAGCCTGTCGAAGCATAATAGGCAATTTTTAGAGGTTCCCTTAAAAAATATAAAGCATGTCTTAATAACTCGGGTAACTTCCATGTTTTATTCGGCAAAGTAAGGTATGAAAACAGCTTAGAATATCTGTAAAACCTTTTTAAATGCTGATTTAACTTTAAACCCCGGGTTTATTTTTTCTTCGCTACCGAAAAAGTATCGCAAGCTGCGACATCTCCAGTTTCCAAGCCTTTACGTAGCCAAAAAATACGTTGCTCCGATGATCCATGAGTAAATGAATCCGGACTTATTCTTTTGCCTGCCCGTTGTGAAAGGCGGTCATCCCCTATTGCGGCGGCGGCCCTAATACCTTCATCGACATCGCCCGGTTCCAAAAGGCTGCGGTATTTATCTGCATAGTGGGCCCAGATTCCGGCAAAACAATCGGCTTGTAACTCTAATAAGACCGACAAAGCATTGGCTTGTGGCCCACTACTTTGGCTTTGTAACTCGTGTATTTTGCCGGAAATGCCCAAAAGATTTTGCACATGGTGACCAATTTCGTGGCCAATGACGTAAGCTTGCGCAAAATCGCCCGGCGCCCCCAATTGATCAAGCTCCCGGAAAAATCCCAGGTCGAGGTAAACCTTGCTATCGCCAGGACAATAGAAGGGGCCTGTAGCCGAAGAATTATATCCACATGCGGACGAAACCTGATCGGAAAACAAAACCAGCTTCGGTTCCTGATATTGCTTTCCAAAACGAGGAAAAATAGCGCCCCAGGTATCTTCGGTATCCGCCAGTATAGCGGATGCAAATTGAGCCGATTCATTATTGGCTGGTGTTTGTTCGGAAGCGGTCGTAGGGGTAGAGCTGCTCTCTTGCGATAGCATTGCTAATAGCTCTAGTGGATTTTCTCCAAGAGCGACGCCTATGATCATTACTACCACCAGCATACCGCCGCTCAGTTTAAGCGGTGACCCACCGATGCCCGTACCACGCCGATCTTCAATATTATCGCTTTGTCTACCCTTCTTCCACAACATAAAATCTAAATACCATGCTTAACTGGTTAGAAATAATAACTATTCGATTTTAATCGCGAAGTTACACTAAGAGTCTTCTCAATTCTGCGAAGGCATTAACTAAGGTATGCGTAAGCTTTGGCCCGGAGAAATGCGATCCGGGTTGCTTAAGATATTGCGGTTGGCATCGAAAATTTGTTGCCACTGATTGGCATCGTTGTAAAAGTGTTTGGCGATTTTGGACAGCGTATCGCCACTGACTACGGTGTAGTTTCGGCCAGTCGATGCTGATGCCGCCGAGCTGGTGCTTGTTTCAATAGGTGTACTGTCTGTGCTTGCTATTGACGGCTCGAAACCGGGCGCTTGCTCTTCTTCTTTGTGGCCAAAATAAGATGTTGCCACTTTCGCAGCAACTGCAACACCTACGCCGCCTAGCAGTAATTTTCCTAGGGTTGCCAGATTACTTGATTCCGGCGCTTTACCATCAGGCGTCAATTTATCCACTACAGCGGGTAAAACTTGTGAGAGTACGGCTGCGCCCTCAGACTCAGGAATACCTGCTTGTTGAGCCAGAGCCGTAATCTGGTCTTGACCCAATACTTGGGTTAATTGATCAGGCATTACGCTCTTATTTTCCCCTGTACCAACCCAGGACGCAGCAATGTCACCCAGACCGGATTGTTGGAATTTTTTAACTAACCCATCTACTCCGCCCATTGCCCCCAGCATTCCTATTGCACCATTCAATAAATGCTGGGTTTGAGTTTCAGTTTGACCTGAAGAAGCATTTGCCCCCAAGGCGGATTTAACTATTTCTGTGAAAATACTCATAAGCTTTTCCCCTTAAAATTCGTATAGATAAAAAATTTTTTACAGGCTTATAGACCGTTAGAGTTGCATAATAAGCAGTTATTAGCCTGCGAACTAATCTAGCGTATTTTCAATTGAAAAGACAGTAGTTATCTTGTTATAACGCTTAAAGTTTGATAGCGTGACAGCGTTGATGCGCTTGCGTTCGGCAGGCGCTTCACACCCCATTTATTAGTATTCGGCCTTAGCTTTGAGACTAATGGTGGCAGCCAGCACCATGAATATGTCCATGCGCAGCTTCTTCTTTAGTGGCGGCTCTCACGTCAATAACTTCCACAGCAAAGGTTAAAGCTAGTCCTGCTAAAGGATGATTGCCATCAACAGTAACATTATCATCATCAATATTAACGACGGTTACAACGCCAGAGCCGGAATTTACATCCGCATGAAACTGCATACCGACTTCAATATCATCGATACCTTCAAACATATCCCGCGATAGAACCTCAATCATGTCTTCCATAAGTTCGCCATAAGCTTCTTCTGGATCAATACGCACAGTAAATTTGTCACCCGCGACTTTGCCCAGCAGTGCTTTCTCTAAGCCTACTACAATGTTTCCGCCGCCTTGAAGATAAACGAGCGCTTCGTCACCGATTGAGCTGTCAAGCACTTCGCCGTCATCGTTAGTCAGTGTGTAATGAATGGAAACCGCCATATTGTCAGCTACTTGCATGATAAAACCTTATTCGTAATTAAAAAGCCGACTATAATATAGATTTACAAGGTGTTTGTCTGAAAAATTATATAGATTGGGAAATTTAAATGGTATGCGGTTAGCAAGATTTCGACGCTATAGCACATAATGATAAAGTACCGATGTGGCTGAATATCTTAGAGTGTCTAATTTTTAATGCCAATGCCTTTATGTAATAAAAACAGGCTAAACAGCGTCAAGGTCACAATAAATCCGCTGGTAATGATATAAGCTAACTGTATATTTATGTCCGTTACACCTATCAGGCCGTATCTGAAAGCGTTGATCATATACAAAACGGGATTGCCCATAGAAATAGTTTGCCATACGTTTGGGAGCATGGATACCGAATAAAAAACCCCGCCCAGATAACTTAACGGTGTTAATACAAAGTTTGGGATAATGGAAATATCGTCAAAGCTTTCTGCCAGTACGGCATTAATAAAACCGGCCAATGCAAATAAAGTAGCTGTCAGAATTGCGATTGATACGGTGATTAATACGTTATTAACGGCAATATCCGCAAATAAAAGAGAGATTAAAGCGACTACTATGCCGACTAACAAGCCCCGAATAATACCGCCGCTCACATAGCCGAAAAGAATCACCCAGTTGGGTACGGGCGCAACCAGCAATTCTTCAATATTATGTTGAAATTTAGTCGAAAAAAAAGACGAGACGACATTTGCGTAGGAGTGACTGATAACCGACATTAGAATAATGCCCGGAACGATATAATCCATATAAGTTGCGCCATGAATAGTGCCAATGCGGCCGCCAATCAACTTGCCGAAAATTAAAAAATACAGTGCGGTGGTAATGGCGGGAGGCAATAATGTTTGCGGCCAGATACGGATGAAACGAAAAACTTCCTTGAGTACAAGTGTTTTTAAAGCTATGGAATAGTTCATTATTGAGTGTCTACTGGCTTTGAATCTATTAAATCCATGAATAATTGTTCCAGGCGGTTACTCTTGTTTTTCAGGCTAATAACTTTAATATTTTGTGTGCTTAACTGGCTGAATAATTGATTAAGTCCTGTTTCTTTAGGCACGGCAACATTAAGCACTTTGTCCGCTACGCGCTCAATCTGATAGCCATCAATAACGGGTGCTTTAGCTAGAGGTTCGGCCAGATCCAGGATAAAGTGATCAACGTGGAGCCTCGCCAGTAAACTCGCCATATCCGTATTTTCCACTATTAATCCCTGATCAATAATGGCGATATTGCGGCACAGACTTTCTGCTTCTTCCAGATAGTGCGTAGTTAGTATGATAGTTGTTCCCTGTTGATTAACGTCCTGCATCATTTTCCACATGCCCCGGCGAATTTCTATATCAACACCTGCGGTCGGTTCATCAAGAATTAATAACTTGGGTGCATGCACCATGGCGCGGGCAATCATAACCCGGCGTTTCATGCCACCGGATAATCGTCTGGACACTGTATCGCGCTTATCCCACAAATCCATCTGTTTAAGGCAGTATTCCGTTCTTTGTAGGGCCAGCTTACGGGGTGTACCGTAATAACCCGCTTGATTGAAAACAATGCTTTTGACAGTATCAAATTGATTGAAATTAACCTCTTGCGGCACCAATCCTAAGCAGCTTTTAGCTCTGGCCCGATCGGTTTTTAAATCATGGCCAAAGATACTGACTGAACCGCTGGTTTCATTAACTAATGAACTAATGATGCCGATAGCTGTCGATTTCCCTGCGCCGTTGGGGCCGAGCAAGGCAAAAAAATCACCTTCCTCAACATCAAGATTAATACCCTTTAAGGCTTCAAAGCCGTTATTGTAGGTTTTTCGAAGATTACGAATAGATAATGCGTTCATGCTGAAACTAACACTTAACGACAGCCTTTAAATAAGTTAAATTACACACACTGCCCATAATTAAAGCTTAGTGGATAACAGAAAACTGCGTGATTCTATCAGATAATTACACACTTCGTAGACAAAACTGGATAACTTGTGCCAATCAAACCACCTGAAATCGTTGCCGCTGTAGACCTGGGCTCTAACAGCTTTCACATGATTGTTTGCAGTCTGAACAATGGTAATCTACAAACAATTGACCGGCTAAAAGAAATGGTCAGACTTGCGTCCGGACTGGATGCAGATAATATCCTGGATGAAAGCACTCAACAGAGAGCGCTGACTTGTTTAGAGCGGTTTGGTCAAAGAATCCGCGATTTCCCGCCCGGCAGTGTGCGCATTGTCGGAACCAACACCTTACGTACCGCTAAAAATGCCGGGCAGTTTTTGATTAAAGCGGAACAAGCGCTGTGTCATCCTATCCATATTATTTCAGGCATAGAAGAAGCTCGTTTAATCTACCTGGGCGTGGCGTATAGTTTGAGTAGCAATGCTAATATACGGCTGGTTATGGATATAGGTGGCGGCAGCACCGAATACATCATAGGTACAGGCGATACGCCCAAAGAAAAAGAAAGCCTGCATATGGGCTGCGTCTCGGTGAGCAATGCTTTTTTTAATGGGGGTTATCTATCTAAAAACGCATTTGATCAGGCGATCCTGTTTGCCGAACAAAAACTGGAGCCCTTTCAGAGGAAGTTTCAGTTTAATAATTGGGATGAGGCCATTGGCGCTTCGGGCAGCTTGCGTTCAATCGCCAAAGTTCTGCAAGCCAAAGGCTGGAGCAATAATGGCATAACCTGGCAAGGACTGGAGAAGCTGGCGGCTCATCTCAATCAGTGTAAGCACATTAATGAGCTCAATTTGCCGGAGCTTGATGACGAACGTTTGCCGGTATTTGCGGGTGGCGTTGCCATAGTCTACGCCACCTTTAAAAGCTTAGGCATTGAGCAAATGACAGTCTCCGATGGCGCTTTAAGAGAAGGTCTTATACAGGATTTATTAGGGCGAATTTATAACCATGACATGCGTTCCGCAACCGTTCAATCCGTAGCAGACCGCTATCGTACCGATAGAAAACACGCAGGGCGGATTAAACAAACAATTAATGTCATATTGGAACAACTTAGCGATGATTGTCTGTGGGCTAACGACGAGAACTGTACGCAATTTATAAACTGGGCAGCTGATTTGCACGAAATTGGTATGGACATCGCCCATAGCCAATACCATAAACATAGTGCCTATATTATTGAAAATGGTGATTTAGCAGGTTTTTCCAACCAGGATCAGATTTTGTTGGCGACCATCATAAGATCACATCGACGTAAATTTTCGCAGACTCTGTTTAATGAATTGCCGTCCCCTTGGAATAACAATGCACCCTATTTAACGCTTGTTTTGCGACTGGCGGTATTATTGCACCGCAATCGCCATGAACATGAGTTACCAGACTTTAAAATAGCCATCACAAAATCCAAAATTCTCTTAGAGTTTCCTAGCGCTTGGTTAACCCAATCCCCCCTCACTCATGCTGATTTAATTCAGGAGGCCGATTATCTTAAATCCGCTGGCTTCAAACTCGAATTTGCCTAATCGATTGTTTATGAAAACCCTATTACGCCTATTTTTGCTGTTACTGGGCACAATAGTGATTCTATGTGCAATGCTGGTTTTTTTTGGCGTCAGCGACAAACCCGACCTTGCTGTGGGTTGGGCGCTTACCCGTGATGATATTGCCAGGGCCAAAAAAATTCTGCATGAGGGCTCTAAAACCAAGCCTGACGAAATCGGTACGATCGAGTTAACCCAACCCGATCTCACGCTTGCCGCTAATTATCTGTTAAATCGGTACAGCAAGAGCGCAGTAAAAATAGAGCTTAAAAACAATGCGTTGAGATTCAATGTCACCATGGCTTTGCCCAAAAATGATCTGGGTCAGTATGTAAACATTAGCTTTAGATTGGGCAACGATGACAACAGTGACCTCCCCAGTCTCACCAAATTTAAAGCAGGAAAGTTATTGCTGCCAGCAAAATTTGCCGCTTTTGTTATCGACAATATCATTCGATATACAACATTGAATGATTATTTCATTCTGGCAACCCGCCCTATCAAAGCCGTTATAATTGACCAGGAAAAAGTCGCCATTACCTACGATTCCAACCTGGAAACCTTGATTCAGGCGCGAAATCTCCTGGCTGGAAGTGGTGGCGATCCTAAGCTTGACATTTATCAGAAAAAACTGGCCGAAATTATAGCGGGACATGATCCTGCCTGGCGTTTATCGCTGGCTGATTTATTAAAGCCGTTATTTGAACTGGCCTATCAGCGCTCTACATTAGAAAATGCTATCCAAGAAAATAAACTGGCCATTATGGCGGCCAATGATTATGTTAATAAAAAAGAAACTAAGCAGTTTTTATCTTCTCCAGCATTAAAATCAATAACAACGCGCTACTCCACTTTTTTATATAAAAGAATCGATTTGGCTCAGCATTTTATCGGCTCTGCGGCCATCACCGCCTCTGTAAACGGACAGGTAGCTAAAGTGGTGGGCGAAGAGAAAGAATTGAGCGATGCGCAGGGTGGCAGTGGTTTCAGCTTTATCGATTTAGCCGCCGACAAAGCCGGTACGCGCTTTGGCGAAATGGCAACCGCATCATCTGAAGGAGCCCGCAAGCTTCAAAAAGCAATGTCTGGAATAAAAGATTATAGCGATTTCATGCCTGATCCCAGAGATCTTCCTGAGCACATGGATGACACTGAGTTTAAGCGACGCTACCAGTCTGTTGATAGCCCCGCTTATCAAGAATTATCAAAGCAGATAGATGCCCGCATAGCGGCAACGCCAATTTATACTGCCGATTAATCAACTTGTAGAGATCTTCAAATGTGCTGGGCTGCAAACCCATCACATATCATTGGTGATCTTTGAATAAGAGAGGCAAATAAAAACATCGGCAATTAAGCACAATGCGTATACTCCCGCAGTGATTTTATGAAAAACGCATAGGCACAATGGATTTTCAAATACTAAAAAACAGCGTTTCTTCCTCTCCTGCTTTTGTTCTGGATGCAGAAGAGATTATTAATACCTTAAAAGTGTTAAACACGCTACGCCACCGGTGTGGTTGCAAGGTGTTATATTCCATTAAGTCATTGCCTTTTTCCTTTGTTCTGGAAATAGCAAAACCCTATCTTGATGGCTTTTCTGTCAGTTCTTTGTTTGAAGCGCAATTGGCCGATGAGATTTTAGCGGGGCAGGGCGGTATTCATTTAACAACGCCAGGTATAAGGCCGGATGAATGGGCGGACTTGGCGCGTTTGCTTACGCATGTCAGTTTCAATTCGATGACACAATATCAGCGCTATGCTACCGCAGCCCAGACACAAATATCGGTTGGTTTACGTGTTAATCCCAAGCTATCTTTTGCTGATGATGATCGATTTGATCCTTGTCGGCAGTATTCAAAACTGGGTGTGGATATTGATGACTTGTGGCAGTCGTCTTGCTTGGGGCAAGTTAAAGGGTTACATATCCACAACGTTTTTTCAGCAACCGACTTTACACCGTTAATTAAAACCATTGAGAAACTACGTAGTTATTTTGGTAAAGATCTGGCTAAACTCGGCTGGCTGAATCTGGGCGGCGGTTATTTGTTTAATCAGATTAACGATCACCGTCCATTTATTGATCTGGTGAACAAGCTAAAAAACGATTATGACTTTGAAGTTTATATTGAGCCAGGCAAGGCGGTTGTGGCTAGCGCAGGGCATTTAGTATCAACTGTTATCGATAGTTTTGTCAGTGATGGTAAAACGGTTGCCATACTGGATACGTCGGTTAATCATAATCCCGAAGTGTTTGAATATCAGCGTCAGCCTGAATGTCATGAACACGACCCCAAAGGACAGCATTGTGTTATTTTGGCGGGCTGTACTTGTTTGGCGGGGGATGTGTTTGGAGAGTATCGTTTTAATAAACCCCCGGCAGTAGGTGAAAGAATAGTTTTTAAAAATGTTGGTGCCTACAGTCTGGTTAAAGCCAACCGCTTTAATGGCTATAATCTGCCGGATATTTATTTATACCGGGACTTACAGATGAAAAAATTGAAACATTACACTTATCAGGATTACCGCCAACAATGGCTGGCCGATTGATGGCATTCAAGTAATTATTCAGTACTCTCGCAAGGTGCTTGATTATGCTGTCATTTCGACATTGCGCTGTCATTTCGACCAACGGGAGAAATCTTGAATGTTGGCGTATGAATAGAGGCTTAAGATTCCTCGCTACGCTCGGAATGACAAGGGATACATAGTCAAGTTGAAATAAACATTCCTTCCGCAGCAGGGGTTTTAGCTGTTCCTGCACAGTTAATAGATCAGGAGTTTAAATATGAAAGCAATACTCATGACAGCTATCGGCGAGGCCGATGTTTTAAAGTTTCAGGATATAAAAGAACCTGAGATTGCCAAGCCAACGCAGATTAAAGTGAAGCTGGAAGCGGCAGGTGTTAATCCTGTCGATACTAAAATCAGGCGTAATGGCGGGTTTTATGACAATCCATTGCCAGCGGTTTTAGGTTGTGACGGTGCAGGTATGGTTGTTGAAACAGGGACAGAAGTCAGCCAATTTAAAGTTGGCGATAAAGTCTGGTTTTGTCATGGCGGGCTGGGGCAAGAACAGGGTAATTATGCCGAGTATACAGTGCTTGATCAGCGCTGGGTTAGTTTGATGCCAGAGACATTTTCATTTATTGAAGCCGCCGCCGCTCCGCTGGTGTTGATTACCGCGTGGGGCGCTTTGTTTGATCGTGGCGGCTTGCAAGCAGGGCAAACCGTGCTTATTCATGCCGGGGCAGGGGGTGTCGGGCATGTGGCGATACAATTGGCAAAGCTGAAAGGAGCAAAGGTTATTACTACGGTGAGTTCCGCTCAAAAAGCAGAATTCGTCAAAAATCTGGGCGCTGATGAGGCCATTAATTATACTCAAGGTGGTTTTGCCGGTGCGGTAAACGATCTTACTGAGGGTAAGGGCGCTGATCTGGTTTTCGATACGGTAGGCGCAGCAGTATTTAAAGAAAGTATCGCAGTAACTGCCCATTTTGGTCGGTTGATAACCTTGCTGGATCCAGGTGAGTTGAGCTTAAGCGAAGCCAGAATGCGCAACTTATTGATTGGTTTTGAACTGATGCTAACACCGATGCTTAGAGATTTGCCGGAAGCAAGAGACAAGCATGTTGAAATTTTAAATCAATGCGCACAATGGGCTGACCAGGGTTTATTAAAATTGCAAGTCGGCAAGCAGTTGTTACTGAAAGAAGCGGCTGTTGCTCATCAGTTGATCGAAGCCGGACATACGAGCGGAAAAATTGTTTTATCTGTTTAAGATAAAAAAGGCTGTGGCGCTATTCATTTTATATTCATTTTAAAAAGATACAGTCATACTTGCTGATTCCAGCACTACTAATTTATGTATAATAGAGCCGGTAAGTTATGGATGATGATTGAAAAATAATGACACTATAAAAGGCTATGGTAGAAAAAACAAGCAGACGCAGCTCTCGGTACAATACAAAAAAACCTAAAAAAAAATCGACTTCTCATTGGTTTAGAAACCTGTTTTTGAGTTTGTTTGTTGGCAGTTTGTTTGTTTTTTTTAGTTATCTGGGTTATTTGGATTATAACGTCCGCAAACAATTTGAAGGTAAACGCTGGGCGATTCCGGCAAAAGTCTACGCCAGCCCGGTTGAACTCTATGCAGGCTATGGCTTAAGTGCTGAAAAATTTGAAGCATTATTATCAATTCTTCAATATCGGGAAGACGCAAACTTATCTACGGAAGGAACTTATTTTAAAAATGGCTCACTAATTAGCGTAAAAACACGGAATTTCGCTTTTTGGGATCAAGTGCAGCCCAGTATGTCAATGCTACTGAATTTTACAGATACAGGCATAGAATCAATTACCGATTTAACAACCCCCCAGGATATTGCCATTATCCGTATGGATCCGGTACAAATCGGCAGTTTTTATCCCACCATCAAAGAAGACCGGTTGCTAATTAAACTGGAAGAAGCGCCAGGGTCATTGGTTAAAGGTCTGCTTGCTTCAGAAGACAGAGATTTTTACCAACATTTTGGCGTTTCAATGCGGGGCATTGCCAGAGCGATGTGGACTAATGTTCGTGCTGGCGGTATGGTGCAAGGTGGAAGTACCATTACCCAGCAGTTGGTTAAAAACTTTTATTTAAGTAATGAACGGCGCTTGTCCCGGAAGATAAAAGAAGCCTTAATGGCGCTTATTTTAGAATATCGCTATACAAAAAATGAGATCCTGGAAGCGTATTTGAATGAAATTTATTTGGGTCAAAATGGTGCAAGTGCCGTCCACGGTTTTGGTTTGGCCAGTGAATTCTATTTTGGCAGAACCTTAAAGGATTTGCCTTTGGAACAGGTCGCTTCGTTAGTGGCATTGGTACGTGGCCCCTCTGAATATGATCCTAGACGTTATCCTGATCGCGCTTTACAACGGCGTGATCTGGTACTTGATGAAATGGCAACGGAAGGCTACATTACAACTGGTCAAGCAGTTGAGGCAAAAGCCAGGCCATTAAATGTTATACCACGACCCGAGCGCTCATCTAATCGCTATCCCGGTTTTCTTGATCTGGTTAAGAGGCAATTAAAGCAGGATTATCGTGAAGAAGGGCTTACCTCCCAAGGGCTAAGAATTTTTACCACGCTGGATACTCAGATACAGGATACTCTGGAAAAAACGGTTGAAACCAAACTAAAGCAACTGGAAAAAACACCTCACGCTAATAACCTTGAGTCTGCCGTCATAGTTACACGCCGGGATAGTGGAGAAATTGCCGCATTGACCAGTGGGCGTGAAAATTTGGCGGGTGGTTTTAATCGCGCATTAGATGCGTTGCGGCCTATCGGTTCTTTAATCAAGCCAGTCGTTTATTTAACGGCCCTGGAGTATCCCGACAAGTACACAATTACAACAAAAGTAAACGATTCAACAATTGTGGTTAGGGGGCAGAATGGCACGAACTGGATTCCTAAAAATTTCGACCATAGACAACATGGTCGTGTGGCTTTGCATACGGCGTTGGCAAAGTCTTACAATTTGGCCACAGTTCGTGTAGGCATGGATATTGGCGTAGCCAGAACCGCTAAAACCTTAAAAAGTATGGGCGTAACCAGACCGGTCGATTTGTTCCCCTCGTTATTATTGGGAGCATCATCATTAACCCCGATAGAAGTTACGCAGATTTATCAGACCTTAGCCGGAGATGGGTTTTCAACTCCAGTAAAAGCTATTAGAGCAGTAGTTGACAACGATGGCAAACCCTTGCAAAGTTATCCATTTACGGTCAGACAGGCAGTAGATCCCGCAGCAACCTATATTGTCAATACCATGCTACAGGAAGTTATGCGGGAAGGTACCGGACGTAAGGCTTATAAAGCGTTTCCTAAAAGCTATGGTTTGATAGGTAAGACAGGCACTACAAATGATGCAAAAGATAGCTGGTTTGCGGGGTATACAGGCGATTATTTATCCGTGGTTTGGGTAGGTCGGGATGATAACAAGCCTATCGGCTTAACAGGTTCAACGGGAGCATTACCAATTTGGACAGCATTAATGCAGAAAATATCAACCCAACCAGTGACTTTGAACCCGCCTGATAATATCAAGTTGGTGTGGGTTGAACCAGGCAGCGGCTTATTAACCCGGAAAGGCTGTGGGCATGGCAAGCAATATCCCTACATTGCAGGTTCAGAACCAACGGCCTATTCATCGTGTGGGAAAAAGGTTTTTGAGGAAGATAAGCCGTGGTTTAATAAATTTTTTAAGGATGATCCTAACGAGGGTGATTCAAATCAAGATGAACCTGATGAGCCTGAACCCGACCCTGTATCAGAATGAATTCTAAAAGAGCATATATGAATAAAGTTAATGTTTTCCGCCTGATTTTAGTGGCCTGTTTCCTTTTTGGTAGCGCCAGTTATGCCGCAAGTGAACCCGTCAAACAATTACAGGCATTTTTAAAGGCTTCAAAGTCGCTTACTGCTGATTTTAAGCAAGTATTAATTAATGAGGCTGGTGACCCTTATCAAACCAGCTTCGGGGTTTTCTATTTGCAGCGGCCCGGAAAGTTTCGCTGGGATTATTTAAAACCGTTTCAACAACAAATTGTCTCCAAGTCAGGTAAAGTCTGGTTTTATGATACCGATTTAGAACAAGTCACTATTAAAAAACTTGATGAATCAGTAGGTTCAACACCCGCATTACTGTTAAGCGGTGATATATCATTGGATGATAATTTCACTATGGAAGATCAAGGTATCGATGGGGATTTGCAATGGATTAAATTATTACCCAAAAACCAGGAAAGCAGTTTTAAATATATATTGATAGGCTTAAATAAAGGCGTGCTGGGAGGAATGGAGTTAAGTGATAATTTTGGTATGCTAACACGTATCTATTTCTCGAATGTTCTCCTGAATCCGCCTATAAAACCAACGGTGTTTGAATTCAAAACGCCTAAGGGCGCTGATGTATTCTCTGATTAAACAGGTGAACGGTACAAGGTACAAGGCGAAAAACCTGTAACTACTCAGCCATCAAATGCAACGGAACACAGATGACGCGGATGATTATAATAAATGCTGATAATCATGAAACGGCGAACTTATGATTTTTCTAAGATAACAAAAAATCTTACTCAATCATAATGATCTGCGTCATCAGCGTTCTATTTCGATTTCAGAATCTGCATCTACTGAGTAGTTACAAAAACCTAATCTTTTAACGTCCCCTTTAGCCTTGCACCTGCCTTTATTTCATGTTCGATGATTTAACCAAACCCCTGGCCGATAGAATGCGGCCAAAATCGCTAGATGATTATGTGGGCCAACAGCATATTCTAAAGTCCGGCAAACCACTCTATGAAGCCGTTGTATCCGGGCGTTTACACTCCATGATTTTCTGGGGCCCCCCAGGTACAGGCAAAACCACACTGGCGCGGCTCATTGCGCAACATTCTGATGCCGAATTTATGCCCATTTCGGCAGTATTATCCGGCGTTAAGGAAATCAGAGCCGCTGTTAGCGATGCCAAAAAAATCCAGCTTGAACAACACAGACGCACTATATTATTCGTTGACGAAGTACATCGGTTTAATAAGTCGCAACAAGATGCTTTCCTGCCACATGTAGAAGATGGCACGGTTTATTTTGTCGGTGCGACGACAGAAAACCCGTCATTTGCACTTAATAATGCGTTGCTGTCACGCGCCCGTGTCTATGTGCTCAATTCTTTAACGACCGGAGATTTGCTGCTAGTGCTGGATAAAGCGCTAACCGACCCGAATAGAGGGCTGGGTAGTTTAAATATTGAAATGGCAGATGCTATAAAACAGCAATTTGCCGAGGCAGCTGACGGCGATGCCAGAAGACTGTTGAATTTACTGGAAATAGCTGTGGAGCTTGCAGCAGCAAAGGATAGCAATGTTATTAATGAGCAGTGTGCTCGGGAAGTGCTTTCCGGCGGTGTTAGACGCTTTGATAATCAGGGAGAAGAATTTTATAATCAGATTTCAGCGCTGCATAAATCGGTAAGGGGCAGCTCGCCCGATGCAGCGCTCTATTGGCTGTGCCGCATGATGGATGGCGGTTGTGACCTGGCTTATTTAGCCAGACGCATCGTCAGAATCGCCTCCGAAGATATAGGCAACGCTGACCCCAGAGCCTTACAGATTGCCATTAATGCCTGGGAAGCACAAGAACGTTTGGGTAGCCCTGAAGGCGAACTGGCGCTGGCGCAGGCCATTGTTTATTTAGCTTGCGCACCAAAAAGCAATGCCGTTTATATGGCTTATAATGCCGCCATGCGCGATGCCAAACAAAGCGGTAGTCTGGGTGTGCCGGTGCATTTAAGAAATGCACCGACCAAGCTCATGAAATCACTGGATTACGGTAAAGAATACCGTTACGCCCATAATGAACCGGAAGCTTATGCCGCAGGAGAAAATTATTTTCCTGAAC